>NZ_JADEWG010000334.1 GCF_015207735.1 [Phormidium] sp. LEGE 05292 | reverse complement strand
CCCTTGTCCCCAGTCCCCAGTCCCCGATTCCCAGAAACCTGCATCCGAACTAACTGATAAGCTTTGGTTTTAGTTAACACTTGATGGGGAGTAATGTCGAGTAATTTGCGATCGATTTGGTAGGATTGACAGAGGATTAAAACCGAAGTGAGTTTTGGGTTAGTAGCAGCGACTTTTCTAATGTAATCAAAGGTAGTGTAATAATCTTCAAAATAATCGACATTTCGTTGCGTATAGAACACCACACTGGGCTTTTTAAAGCCCACCATCAATAACTCTTCCCCTGGTTTTTCTACTTGTTTTATAAAAGTAGATAATTCGCGTAAAGGCATTTGTCTTGCGCCATCCAAGAGAAAAGAAGCAGGTGTGAGTACAAAAGCTAAGAAAGCCACAAATGCGAGCAAGTTGGGAATTACCAATAAGGGTAAACGGCGACGATGTTGAAGTAAAAAGACTAAGGCGATCGCAGTAATTCCCCAAATCAAAAAACCTCTGACTGCTAAACCAGATTTTTCTAACAACTGCGGCAAATCAGGTATTGCTGGATCGTCTCCCATTATACTTGGAATATAGAGAAGTAAAGCTGCAAAACCAATAGATAAAACTACGTTCAAAATTCCAATCCAAAACAAAGCTTTATTTGTTTGGAACTTCTCCTTATCTCGAATCAGAAACTTTTCCGCACTCACTAAAGCTATTTGTTCGCTAAACAACAGTGCCACTAAAATTGCCGCTGCTGGGATTAGGGGAATTATGTAGCTTGGTAACTTAGTCACAGAAATCGTAAAAAAGCCGAAAATTCCAAAAAACCAAACCAAAGCAAATAAACTAAGTTGACTGGAACGGTTAGAATTGCGCCATTTTTTTACCTGCCAAAAGCGCAATTTAGCGACCGCCAAAGGCAGATAAATCGACCAAGGAAAAAACCCAACTAACACTATTAAAAAGTAAAAATACCAAGGTGCAGAATGTCCATTAACTACTTGGGTAAAGCGTTCGACATTGTGATAACCAAAGAACGCATTAATGAAAGCATTGCCATTGCGTAAATAACATAAGATATACCAAGGAAGAGCGATCGCACTAAAAATCAAACTACCCCAAACCGGGCGCATTTCTTGCCAAACTTCCCGCCAATTCCCCAAATAAATTACAAAACTAGCAATAATTATCAGTGGCAAAACAATTCCCACAGGCCCTTTAGTTAACACCGCCAAAGCACTTAAAACATAAAAAGCTATATACCAAGGCGAAATATTTAAAAGGAAACTTCTCGGTTTTTCTGAGCAATTACTTTCATCTTTTCCCGCATAACCAATAAAAAAGCACAACAAAGATGTCCCCATACAACCACTCAGCAACATATCAGAAACACCCGTTCTCGCCCAAGCAATTGTAATCGGATTTAAAGCAATTAAAGCCGCACCAATCCAAGCAGAAAGGTACTGGGGACTAGGGGAAGTTCTAGATGTACTTAAATTATTTCCCCCCATCTCCCCATCTCCCC
>NZ_JADEWG010000083.1 GCF_015207735.1 [Phormidium] sp. LEGE 05292 | reverse complement strand
CATCTCCCCATCCCCCCATCTCTTTACTGCCAGCCCTTGTACTGACTGACGTTTTGGCGGGTGATTAACTTGACTGGAATTAAAATGTTGCGGTTAGCAGGTCGTTTGCCATGCAAGATGTCGTTGCCGACTTGCACTGCTTTTCGCGTCATACCCAAGGGATCTTGAGCAGCAGTGGCAACTAACAAACTTTTAGGATCGGCGATCGCTTGCGTTGCTTCCGGTGCCCCATCCACACCAACAATGAAAAATTCGCTGCGTTTGGCTTGTCTAGCTGCAAGTTCCGCGCCTACAGCCGAAGGATCGTTAATGACAAAAACTGCATCTATTTTGGGAAAGGAGGTGAGCAAATCGCTCATTACCCGCAATCCGCCATCTCGACTACCCTCGGCATTCTGGTCTTTCGAGAGAATTTTGATACCTGGGTATTTGGCAAGTACCTGTTCGCAACCTTGCACTCGTTCAATTACCGAAACGACGGGTGGGCCATTCACTATTACGACGTTGCCTTTACCCTTAAGTCGATCGGCAATGTACTTACAACTGACTTGTCCTGCTTGCAAATTATTTGAGGTGATGGTAGCGTCTACCTCTCTACCTGCGCCCGTATCCACAGCAATGACTACGCTGCCAGCCTTTTTCGCTTTCGCCACCGCAGGTTCAATGCCTTTACTGTCCGCTGCGTTCAAAATGATGATATCGGTGTCTGAAGCCACAAAGTTTTCCATCTGGTTAAATTGTTGGTTCAGGTCATACCCACTCGAAACCAGCGTTACCCGCGTATTTGGGCCACCTATTTTTTTGGCTTCTATTTCCGCACCACGTCCCATTAAGACAAAAAACGGGTTGCTCAGATCGCCAACAGTGACAGCAACCGAATTAAGTTTGGGATTTGGATCTGATTTACCTTGAGCGATCGATCCTTTAGTTGCTGGATTCGGGGAACAAGCAGTTAGGATGCTGCCAAAGATACATAAAATCCCGATCGCGCCAGCGTGTGCGATCGCACGTATCGCGATTCCACCTCGAATCACGGACTGAACTTTTACTTTTTTCGCGCTCATCTGTCTCTACTAACTCCATAAACTTAGAGTCAACAGAATCACGATTTGCAAATCTAATCAACCTAGAATTACAGACAATCTATTGCCAAGTTCATTAAGCAACAATTCCAGCATTTTTTGTTACAATTTTTTACAATTGCTGTTGCGAAAATATGGATTTTATCTCAACTATGCTGTCAAAAAAAAGAGGTATAGAAATTTGCAAATCAAAATCTGAATTGCGTTTTATAGTATCAGAGAACAATCAAAGATCAATCTATCTTATGAATGAATATCTTTAAATTTCTCTGTTTTTATAGTTTCTAAATGTATACTTTTTGTTTCAAAATGTAACCGATTTATAAAACAAAATTCTGATATTGTACCTTAATTCACCTGATTATTATATTTTTAATCGCAACTTTTGAGAATTAATTAAGGAATTGTGCTGGATAAGCGCCAGAGTTTCTCAAAGCTCTCGATCGGCTAAGAATCATAAATCCAAAATCCCCGGTCACGCTTAAATAGACCTATCTAAATAAGTAGAGACGTTTTATAAAACGTCTCTAGTTTAATTTACAGAGTAATTTGCTAAGTTTTCTGCAAGTTTATTTGCGTTTTGCAGCCGCTTTTTTAGCAGCTTCTTTCGCTGCTTTTTCGGCTTTTTTAGCAGCTTTTTGGGCTTCAATTGCTGCTAATTTCGCTTGTTCTTTTTCTTCGGCAATTTTATCTAAGTAGTAGTGATAATCTCCTAGATAAACGCGGAATTCTCCATCACGGATTTCGACGATTTTGTTAGCAACTTGGGAGATGAAATAGCGATCGTGCGAAACTACAATAGCTGTTCCATCATAGTTTTGCAATGCTTCTTCCAACATTTCTTTAGCTGGAATATCTAAATGGTTTGTCGGTTCATCTAATATTAGTAAGTTAGCTGGACGTAACAACATTTTTGCTAAAGCGAGTCGCGCTTTTTCTCCCCCACTTAATGCACCAACTTGTTTATATACTGTGTCGCCACTGAACAAAAACCGACCTAACAAGGTGCGAACTTCTTCATTTTTCCATTCTGGTACTTCATCATGAATTGTATCCATGACGGTTTTTGTTAAGTCTAATGCTTCGGCTTGATTTTGTTCAAAGTAACCGGGAATTACGTTATGTGCGCCTAGTTTTACTGTTCCTTCGGTGGGTGTTTCTGCACCAGTAATTAGACGCAATAATGTAGATTTTCCAGCACCATTTGGCCCTAAAAACGCTATGCGATCGCCTCTTTCAATTAACAATTCTGCTCCTAAAAACAGAATCTTATCATCATAAGTATGCACCAAATCTTTGATGATTACTACTTCTCGACCGCTACGAGGTGCTGGAGGAAAACGAAAATGTAATGTTCTTAAAGATGCGGTTGGTGCTTCGATTCTTTCAATCTTTTCTAATTGTTTTTCTCGGCTTTTTGCTTGGGTGCTGCGAGTGGCGCTGGCGCGGAAGCGATCGACAAATGCTTGCTGTTTCTCTAATTCCTTTTGCTGACGTTCGTAAGCTGATAATTGTGCTTCTTGGTTTTCAGCTTTTTGTAACAAATAGTTGGAATAGTTACCTAAGTAAGTAGTAGAAACTCCGCGTTCTGTTTCCACGATTTGGGTACAAAGACGGTCTAAAAACTCCCGGTCATGTGATACAATTACCATTGGAGTTGTTAAACTTTTTAGGTAATTTTCTAACCATTCAATTGTTTCTAAATCCAAATGGTTTGTCGGTTCGTCTAATAGTAAAACATCGGGTTTTTGCAGGAGAATTTTGCCTAAACTCATTCGCATTTGCCAACCACCACTAAAAGCACTGACTAAGCGATCGCCATCCCCCTGTTCAAAACCCAATTCCGGCAAAATCTTATCAATTTGCGCGTCTAAAACATAACCATTTAAAGCTTCAAATTTCCTTTGAAACTTATCCATTTTATGAATAAGTTCATCTAACTCTTCTGGGTTAGCTGTTTCCATTTTCCGATGCACTTCTGACAAAGCTTCATGCACATCGTTTGCTTCTCCAAAAGCACGCCAAAATTCTTCTTTAACTGTGCGGCTAGGGTCTACTTCAAATTCTTGGGTGAGATATCCTATATGTAAACTTGCAGGACGAATGATTTCGCCAGATGTCGGTTCAATTTCTCCAGTGATAATCTTGAGTTGGGTAGATTTACCTGCACCATTAACACCAACTAAACCGATTCTATCCCCTGGCTTTACTTCCCAGTTGACATCTTTCAAAACCTCGCCTGTGGGGTAAATTTTACTAATATGTTCGAGTCGCAGCATTCAGAAGTCTCCAGGAAGTTAAAACAAGGGGTTTTTCGCCGCTCGATCGCTCAGGCGATAAAACAGACCGAAACAATCTTAACAAAATTTAATGGCAATTGTTGGGAGAAAGCGCGTTGGCGTAGCCTGCCGTAGGCGTATCGCTTCACTTTTAGTTTTAATTAGAAGATTCCGGTTGCGCCGCCTTCCTGACTTCTTCGATATCCAACTCTAACGCCTGTGCTATTTGTTCCACCGTTAATCCTAATGCTAACAACCGGGGTACAGATTCTAATTTCCCGTCTATCTTGCCTTCTTGAAAAGCGTCTTGATAAACTCTTGTTTGCTTTAATTCACTTAATCCAAACATTGCTTCTATCTCCTCTTGACTCTTGTTTGGTAACTTGTAGACCAATATAGTCTCTATCAATTGTAATACTTGGGTCTGGGTAAGTTCATCTGGTATTTCTGACCTGACTTTATTTATCAGATTTCTTGCTTGTTCAACCGCGTTTTCTTCTGGCAAAATGACTAATTTTATAGTTCCAACACCAATAGATTGTTCTGCTATTTCTCCCAGTTGATTTAGATAGATGCGTCTGACTCGTTGACTGGCGAAAAACTCGTGGTAATGTTTAATATCTCCGGTGTCTGTGCTTTGGTTGGGATATAAAACTACTGCACGCCAGTCATTTTGAGGTTTGTTTTGACGCAAGTATAAACAGATTTCGGCAAAAAAGCGCGAGTAAAATTCTGAGTCGGGTTGAAACTGAACTTCTAAAAAGTAAATTGGGTTTTCTTCGCCTACTGCGGGGAGAAATACGCCGTCGATGCGAAAGGCGGTTTGTTTGATTTCAACTGATGAGAATTGATAGTTGTTTGCTTCTTCTGGGGGACGGTTGATTAGTTCTCCCGAAGTTAAGGAAGTTAAGCTAGAGGCTAATTTCGTTGTTATAGATTTTCTGGTGTCTGAAAAGCTTGCTGGGGATGAATTTGCCAAATTGTTTTTACTACAGGTTATCTTCTTGCTTAACTTCGGGATCTCCTCTGGTTAAGGTTGGTGGAAAAGTGGAAACTAGACTCTGTTACCCCAAATGTTCGGAGGGAGGTAATCAGTGTTAAATTTATTTGTGTCTGAAAAAGTTGAGATGTTTTCTGAAGCGGTCATGGGAACGGTGGAAAGGACAATTACGCAAAATCAGCCGGGAAGAGTTAAGTGTTTGGGTAGTTATTGGCCTGCTCGATTTTATCATTCTAATTGTGATGATATTGTTATTCCTGATGATTTTGTCAAGGTTGTTGGTAGACAGGGAATTACTATGCTTGTGGTTCCGGTAAGTTTGGGGAATTAATCAATAATGGTTTGATTTTCAAGACTGGCGGGAGGTTATTTCTGTTTTACCGACACAGTTAATAAACTTCATCATGCGTGCCTATGTCAAGCAGAACAATAACTTCAATTTTGGTTTCTGTATCGAGTTCGATCGAGAAGACAATACGACAATCATAACCACAAGAGCAGGACTGAAGACCGTCAAACTTGCCGCTTAGTTTGTGGGTGGCGAGGGCTGGGGCAAATACGTCTGCTTCCATTTGTTGAAGAGTGTCTTCAATGCGTTGCTGGAGGTCAACATTTCGCTTGACAAACTTGCGGAATGCTCGTTTGAATTTGGAGGTTAAAACCAGTTGTCTCATACTTCTGGCTCATGCAAAGACTGGCGCAATGCTAGAATGACTTCCTGGGCTGACTGGGGTTGAAATTTACCTGCATGGAAATCTGCCAAGCTTTGTTGAGCATCGGCTGCCATTTTTGCACGGCGATTTTCGCGGAGGCGATTTTGCAGAATTTCGATTAGTATTTCCTGCTGTTCGTAGGGCAGTTGCGAAGCAGTTTCTAGCACTTGGTCAAGGGTGTTCATGGAACTGTTGTTATTGCCTGTAATGTTGAAACAGAAATGCAAAATTTGATTAAATTATATCACTTATCTCTAACTTTTGCGAGGTAATTTGGTTAATGATTTTCCCCATTTTCCATCGCCTGTCGCACTTTTTCAACTTGCTTGGGTGCTTCCATTTCGGTGAAGAGTCGAATTGCTTGTTGAAAGTTTGGCTGACTTTTTTCGGTGTCACCGATTTTTTGATAAGTTAAGGCAAGTTGATAGTAAGCTTCGGCTAGGTCGCATTTAGCACCTATTTTTTCTAGGAGTTCTATTGATTCTGTATGATGGGAAAGCGCTGTTGTAAAATCTCCCTGTTCTCGATAAAGTTCTGCTAGACCGTAGAGAGCTTTAGCCTTTACCTGGGCATAGTGACTTTCTTCAGCATAGGTGAGCGCTCTGAGGTACATTTCAAAAGATTTTTCTATTTCTAACAAATTCTTATATGTTTGACCTAGAAACAAAGGAGCATATCCCGTACACCATGAATCTAACTTTGATAATGTAAGTTTGCGGTAAGCATTGTCAGCAAAGTTAAATGCTTTTTCTTTACAGTTTAAACATGAATTCAAAAAAGCAATACAACACCAAACATCTATAGGATATAATTCATATTCATAGAAACCATTTTCGTAATTATTATTTTGCCATAATAATTTGACTTGCTCAAAAAGCAGCAATGCTTCTTCAATTTGCCACAAATCTATATTACATAATCCCGTGTTAAATAAATAATATCTTTTAAGCCTAGTTAACCAAAATTTTATTTCTCCTTCTCCTTGAAACGAATCTAGACATTGATTTGCAACTAATCCTGATTTTTGATGAGAGGAAATGGCTTTGTGAATCTCTCCTGTCAGCCAGTACAAATCACCTAATAGATTAAAAATTCTACTTAAAACATAGCTAGGACTAATTTCTTTAATTATCAGATTAATTGAAAAAATCATTTGCTTTAATAGACCTAGCCTATAAAACGACCTAGCAAGAGGCTCTCCTTCCTCCCATTTGTTAAATCTCTGATTTACAATTACGGTGCCAGCCATATTGAAATTATTAATCTCTAAATAGTGATAATAAGCTTCAAAAGCTCGCAGGGCATTTTCTGTTGTTTCAACTGTCTTAACACTATCTGTCCAAAACTCAGCAGCTTTACGATTCGCTATCTCCCAATCTTCACTTTCCCTCAGCCTTTTTATCGCTTCTGTCCTAATCACTGGATGTAGCCAGTATTCTTGATTACAAAATTCTACTAAAGACCTATCTTGCAACGATTTAATTACCCGCCGATGTTGGTTATCTTGCACATCCCAAAGCAAACAAAACAAACCTTCGATCGCAACTCTTGGAACATCTTGATATCGATAACATCCTAAACGGCAGAGAAGTTTATAAGCAGATGAATCGAGTTGTTGCAAGCGATTAAATTGACTAACAACTAAACCTTCTAATTCTCTCTCAATTAACAAATCATCTTTATTTGCTTGCCAATAAGCCGCTAAACTATTGTCATACTCCTTAATCGCACCAGGGAAAATTTGCATAGCTTTGGCATTTCCCCCGTAAGCTTGGTGCATCGCATTGAGCACTTCTGTATCTATCTGAATCTTGCGGCTGTTAAAAAACTCTTCCCATGCGGCGATATCCAAACCTTCCAAGCGATAATTCTCAACTGTTACCGCTGCTTCGCGCAGGCGTTCGCGGCTGGTAATTAGGGTAACAGATTGCACTGCTGGATCTGCTAAAGCAGTGAATAATTCCACATATTTTCGATGCGCTTCGATGCACCTGCCATTTTCATCTAGTGCTGGTTCTAAATTATCAATTAATACCCCTATTCTTTGCTTGGGATTTCGCAAATGTTGCCTCAATCTATCTAGGGTAACGCCAAACTCTCGCCCTGGTTCTTCATCAAAATATCGCCGCAACCATTCTTCAATTACACTTTCGGCTGAGGTAATATTTTGAGTTTCTTTTGCCATCCGCAGATCGAGTATTTTATCGAATCCCTGCGTGTGGAGAAATTGCCACGCCAGCGTTGTTTTGCCGATACCGCCTTTACCGTGAATGACGATCGCTTTTGCACCTTGTTGGATTAGGTTTTTGAGATCTGCGATCGCACCCTCCCGCCCCACAAAATTCGGATCTACCTTGGGTGGGGGTGGCGATACCTGAACATTAACAGTAATATCGTCTTTCTCTAGTTTGAGTCCCAATGCTGTAAAAAAAGCGTCAATTGAGCTTTTATCAACCTTTTCTTCTCGCCGCAATATCTTAGAAACGGTGTCTGTACTTAAAGCCTTAATTGACTTGGGATTAATCAGCGGATCGATTAATTCTGTTAACTGTTCGATCGTATACTGACCGCCAAAGTTTTCTCGTAGCGTATCTTGCAGTTTATCCCATCCGCGATCGCTCAGTATCCGTCCTCGATTTCGTCTTTGTTGAATCATCGCTTATCTGCCTAAGACCCTGGTTGCCGAAGTTACACCGATCTTAAGGAAGATAATAGCTTTTTTGGGATTTTAGGGTAGGGATGCGATCGTAAAATTTATCCTTTCTGGAAGCTGGGAAGTGCTTAGGTACTAGTTTCCCAGAATTTTAGCGAAAACAACTAAAGTTCCTGTCTATTTCCAGGATCTCCTCTGGTTGAGATTGTTGCCAAGTTGCACACTGAATTTAGTTTCAGAACTGGAGTCCTACAATCATCATGGAAAACAAAGATTTTCAAGACTTCTTAACTGCATTGGGTATCACCGCCAGCGTCCTCACAATTTGGCCTTATTGTCCCGCTTTAGCAGTTGGATCGGCTGTGGCAATAGCATATCACTTATATCGAATGAAAAAGCAAGAAAATAAAGATTAACAATAAATCAACTCATCACAAACCAATCCCGCCCGGAAATCAATTTCCGGGCTAATAGCTTAAGTCCATTAAAATGGACTTAAATTTCCATTTTTAGTCCTCTTTAGAGGAGTTTCGCTATTAGCCTGGGGTTTGAACCCCAGGTGGGCTAAATAATTGAGCAAGACGTTTTAAAACTCTTAAAACTGTATACAAATCGTCACCTCTCCGCAACGAAAACAAAAACGACTCAGCATACTTTGGTGCATCTTCTTTAGTAAGTTTCAAAAATATAAACTCACTGCCATTAGTCACAAAACCAAAGGCGGGTTTTTCAGGATTAGGATTACCCAGCATATAAGCTAATGCTTGAGGTATGCCATTTTCTAAAGATAACTTTGCCCTTTTTGATTCAACTACAAGTATCCAAAACTCAGGCGTAAAAACCAAAATATCCAACCTTCCGGTTATCGTAACTCCCTCATCTTCAAAAGCAATTCTTACTTCCTTTTCTGCTGAAAGGTAAAAAGGCGATCGATAAAACCCCGCTAATTTCAACAACGGAGAAAGTACAACCATTTTTACAATTGGTTCCAGCATCGGATACTCAGCTAAGTGGAAATAATCCCGCTTTACCTCATCTAAAGCTTGCTTTTCCACATCCGTTAGTTCCGGCAAATTCTCTTGCCATTCCCGAAAAAATTGCTCATCCTCAATACGTTGCAGACCAAACTTTTCGATTAAATCATGCAATTCAATAGTCTGCGCCGGAATTATTTCCACCATAATTCACCTCCCCTTAACTATTACCTCTCTCCTCCCTCTTCCCTCTGCGTCCTTTGCGTCCTTTGCGGTTCAATTCAAAACTGCATCTAACAACAAATCAGCCCCAAATCTTACCACATCAGTACAAGGTAAACCTGTCTCTATCTTAACTTGCTCGATCGCCTTTCCAGCCCCTTCCTCATCCAAATGTGCGGTATTAAGCGCGATCGCACTCACCTTCACCTCTGCAAAAGCACCCCCACAAAAAGCCACACTTTCATACAATTTCACCACCTCTTTTAAAGGCGGAATCACAACATGAGGAAGGTTGCGAATGTGAGTTTGTCCTGCACGATGTACTAATATTAAATGTGTGGGTTGAGAACCGCGCAAAAGTGGTAAAGTTGCTGTTGAACCGGGATGTAAAAGCGAACCTTGTCCCTCTACAAACAGGATTTCATTTTCTTCGCCATGACGCATTACTAACTGTTCAACTGCACCAGCAGCGAAGTCAACTCGGATTGCATCCAAAGGTATTCCATCACCAGAAATCATAATTCCTGCTTGTCCAGTTCCCAGAAATTTTGATTTTAATCCTCGGTTTTGTGCGGCTTTATTTAATTCTAAACAAGTTGACATTTTGCCAACTGCCATATCAGTTCCAACGGCTAAAATACGATGGCAAGAAAGCGATCGCGCTTTGGCACTCCCCACACCTAAACCCGCAGGTTCTTGACGAATATCCCAAATCCATTGTCCTTCTTTTAGTAATGTTTGAATCTCTGGATCTTTTCCTAATTGAGTGTGTAATCCATTCATCACAGATAAACCAGCAGCTACCCCTTGTTTAACTTCTTGCAACCAAGGATCGGGTAAAATTCCTCCAGAAGGTGCAATCCCAATTGCTAATACATCGGGTTGGTAAGAAAGGGCTGCTTCTACTGATGGTACAATTGGTATATTGTGAGGAATTCCTGTTAGTTTGAGTAAAGATTCTCCGGCTGATTCTTGGTCGATTACTGCTACAATTGGCGATCGACTATAGCGTAAAAGTGCTAATCCGGTTTTACCATGAATGCCTTTAATTCCTTTGTGGAGTAAGATAGCTAATTTTTGGTTAGATTTCAGCATAGTTAATTACCAGATTATCAGTTCTTTTTTAAGACAGTCCCAGCACATCTGACATAAGAAAATTTGGCATCTTCGGGATTATCAAATGTTAATCCTTCACTTGCATTAACATTCCATTCTCCCTTCAAAGTGCTGCGGGTTAATTCGCGGATATCTACTACAGAACCTCCCATATTTGGGCCATCACCAATAATAATAGAATTGGGGTTTTGCGGAGATGTTACATAGATTCCTTGATAGGAAGTTTGCCAAAATCCATTCTTTTTCTGCATCCAGATGTATTGACCTTTGCGAGTATAAATAAAACGAGTTTGATTACATTTTCCCGGTGTACTCCATTCACCTATTAGCAAACTTTGATTAAATTTTGTCATAGCTGCTAAGGTTCCTTGAGTGAAAGCGAAAAATAAGAAAAAAAGATAAAAAAAAGAAATTTTTAGAGTTTTACGACGAAAATTAAATAAAGGTTGCTGCATAGTTTTTTGCCTCGTTGTTAAGAAATTTCTTTGTCCTCTCTTATTATCCCCAACCCAGGTAAATCATTCGGTAACAAACGACCTTCTTTAATTGTTGCACCATTGAAAGAATCGTCTAATAAGTTTAGGTGACTGTCTAAGTCTAAATAATCTGCTAATGGCGATAGGTGGGAAAGGGCAGTATTTGCCAGCGAACTATCAGAATAACAGCCAAACATTACTTTTAATCCGCACGCTTTGGCTGTATTAATCATTCGCATTGCTTCAGTTAAACCGCCAGATTTCATCAATTTAATATTGATTCCATCAACTTTATCTGCTAAACTGGGAATGTCTTTACTGGTAAAGCAACTTTCATCGACAAAGATGGAAAGTGAGGATTTTTGCTTTAATTCTAGTAAGTTTTTTTCCTCTCCTTTTTCTAAGGGTTGTTCTACATAAGTTACGCCATATTCTGCTAACCATTCACACATTTTTACAGCATCTTCTAAACTCCAACCGCCATTAGCATCGACGCTGAATTTTGCTTGGGGTACTTCTTGGTAAACTGCGGTAAACATGGATTGATCGGCAGAAATTCCTTGAGGATTTCCGAGTTTGATTTTAAATACTTTTGCATCGAGAAAGTTTACCCAATCGCGCACTCTTTTCACCGCAGCTTCGGGGGTGTTGATGCCAACTGTGACTGAGGTGGGGACGATATTATTGCAATCTAAACCCCAAAGTTTCCAAAGTGGTAAACCTGCCTTTTTTCCCATCCAATCATGTAAAGCAACGTCTATTGCTGCACAAGCGGCGGAGGGTAATTTGGTTTCTATGAAAACTTGTTCTATTTGTTGTCTTTGTAAAGGGTGAAATTGTTCTAATTTTGGGGCTATTTGTTGGAAGGTTTCTTGGAGAAAAGGGGTTGTTTGGGGGGAGTTGCCAATGGAAAAAGGGGAAGCTTCTCCCCATCCGGTGATTCCTTCTGCTTCGATTTCTAGCCAAATGTTTGTGCTTTGGGATGTTGTTCCTCTACTGATGGTTAGGGGGAAGCGTTTGTTTACGTTGAAGGTTTTTATTTGGATTTTCATGCGTTGATTTAGGTTGGATTTTTAGAACGCAGATGAAAGCGGATAAACGCGGATGAACGCAGATGTAGTTTTAGATTTTGGTGGGGATGCTGAGGTTTTGTGATTTGGAATTAAGCAGGATTGTTTCCTAGTTCCCAATCGTTGGTTACTTTTCCCCATTGTTGTAAATCTTGCAATCCTGAACCGTAAGTTAAGTCGTATTGTAATGGGGTGATGGTAATACAATTCTTGCGGATTGCTTCTACATCTGTGAGAATTTCTGGGGGTAAAAAAGGATGGGTTGGAGATTCTATTTCTTCTTGTGCTTCTCCGGTTAACCAATAGTAGGTTTTGCCACGAGGATCTAGGCGTTTTTCAAATACATCAATGTAGCGACGTATTCCTTGGCGAGTGATTGCTACTCCTGCTATTTCTTCCCATTCTACAGGCGGTACGTTCACGTTTAACAACATTAATTGCGGTAGGGGTTTTTTGCCTAAACGATCTAATAAAAGTTTGGCAAAATTCGCCGCAGGTTGAAAGTCTCTGTTGGTAAAACTGGTTAAACTAAAAGCTATTCCGGGTATTCCTTCAATTACTCCTTCCATTGCAGCGGAAACTGTTCCTGAATATAAAATATCTGTACCCAAATTTGCACCGTGATTGATGCCGGAAAGTACATAGTCGGGGGGACTATCTAATAATGCCCAGATGCCTAATTTTACACAATCGGAAGGTGTGCCAGAACTTGCCCAAGCTTTTACCGAGGGATGGAAAACGGATTCTACCACTTCGGCGCGAATTGGATCGTGCAGGGTTAAACCATGTCCGGTTGCCGATCGCTCGCGGTCAGGACATACTACACTAACATCATGGCCTGCCTCTGCCAAAGTATTGGCTAAGGTGCGGATGCCTTGTGCGAAAATACCGTCATCGTTACTGATTAAGAGTTTCATATTCTGATTTTCAGAGATTATGAGCTTCGGATCAACCGCAGTTCTAAGAAAAGATCGAAAATCTCTTAAACTGGTAGCGATAGGCTGTGTTTACCCACACCTTTCCCTTTGTGTTTGACAATAGATTAGCATGACGAATCAGCCGAATGAATTAGAGGCAAAACTAACAGCGTTAAAAGTTGACGCGCAAAAAGCGATCGCCGCTGTTAATACTCTACCCCAACTCGAAGAATTGCGAGTTGCCTATTTAGGTAAAAAAGGTCAACTTTCCCAAATTTTAGGCGGTTTGGGTAAACTTTCCCCAGAAGAACGTCCGAAAATTGGCGCATTAGCGAACGAAGTTAAAGAAGCTTTGCAAAGTGCTTTAGAAAGTCAGAAATCAACTTTACAAGCAGCTGAAATTCAAGCGCGGTTGGAAGCAGAAACTATTGATGTTACAATGCCAGCGGTTTTCCGTCCTCAAGGTCGAGTACATCCGATTAATAGTACGATAGATAGGGCGATCGATATTTTCGTCGGCATGGGCTACACTGTGGAAACAGGCCCAGAAATGGAAACCGATTACTATAATTTTGAAGCCTTAAATTTCCTTCCAGATCACCCCGCCCGTGATATGCAGGATACTCTCTATTTACCTGATGGAAATTTGTTGCGAACTCACACTTCCAACATTCAAATTCATTATATGGAAGAGAACGATCCACCAATCAGAGTAATCGCGCCTGGGCGTTGTTATCGGCGGGATACTGTAGACGCTACCCACACCGCAGTTTTCCATCAAATTGAGTTTTTTGCGGTTGATGAAAACCTAACTTTCACAGATTTGAAAGGAACAATTAAAGAGTTTTTGCATCAAATGTTCGGCGAAGAAATGGAAATTCGTTTCCGCGCCAGTTATTTCCCCTTTACTGAACCTTCCGCAGAAGTTGATATGCGATGGAAAGGTAAATGGTTGGAAATTATGGGTTGTGGAATGATCGATCCGAATGTGCTTAAATCTGTGGGTTACGATCCAGAAACTTACACAGGTTTTGCCGCAGGTTTTGGTGTAGAAAGAGTCGCTTTACTGTTGCACCAACTTGATGATATTCGCCGTTTATATAGTAGCGATTTGCGCTTTTTGCGGCAGTTTTAATTGGGGATTGGGAACTGGGGACTGGGGATTGGGAAAAGAGGAGAAATAAGT
Source organism: [Phormidium] sp. LEGE 05292 (assembly GCF_015207735.1). GTDB lineage: Bacteria > Cyanobacteriota > Cyanobacteriia > Cyanobacteriales > Aerosakkonemataceae > Floridanema. The sequence continues at coordinate 15,673 of NZ_JADEWG010000083.1, read as the reverse complement.
AACTTCAATTTATTTTATTTTCCAGTCTCTTGGGTCTGTTTTCAATCCTGTGATCCCCCCCAGCCCCCCTTGTTAAGGGGGGAGTAAGAAACTCAAAGTCCCCCTTTTTAAGGGGGATTTAGGGGGATCTACAAATCTTTCGATATATCACCAGAGGCTTTTAAAACATCTTCTTCAAAAGGGGGGGATAAGAATTTCAAAGTCCCCCTTGTTAAGGGGGATTTAGGGGGATCTGAATCTGATGAATAACTTTGAAAAAACCCCCCAGTACCTAGTCCCTAGTCCCCAGTCACCTCTTCCGACAATTATCACAATGTCCGCATTTCATATTTTCCGCTTCTTGGGAAAAGCCAAAAGCGTTTAACAGAAATTGCCAGCGACATTGGCGCGATCGCAAATATTTCTCCATCTGTTTTGCTGCGTCGAATTGATTAGAACTTTGGCTTTTTTTCCCTGATTGAATGCTATAATTAAAAGGGTCGAGCCATAATAATTTATTCATACTGTGTAACAAGGATAAAGCTATTGCAGCTTCGGGAAATTGGCGAGAAATATCATTAATATTGCCTTGTTTGGGTAGTTTGTTTAATAGCTGTTGGGCTTGTCGTTGTTGCGATCGCATTTTCCCCTCAAAAAACTCCCGTCTTTGCTTATCCCCAGAATCCAAAAATCCCGTCGGTTCACTCATTAATAATAACGCTTCCGAAACTTTCCCATCTCTCCCCGCCCTGCCAATTTCTTGCACATATTCCGAGAGTAATAATGGTGGTTGAAAATGAGCGATCCACCTGACATTGCCTTTGTTTATCCCCATTCCAAAGGCGGAAGTACAAATTACAAAAGGTACTTTTCCTGAAATCCAATCTCTCTCTAGTTCCCGTCGTTCTTGGGGATGTAAACCTGCGTGATAAGCAGCGGTTGTGCAACCTTTTTTTCCCAACCATTCGGCAAGTTCTTCGCTATCTTTGCGAGTTCGCACATATACTAAACCCGATTGTTTTGGTCTAGCCTGAATAAATTTTAACAGTCGATGTTTGCGTCCGCAAGGTGTCCAAGCAATTTGAACTTTTAAGTTTAGATTATCTCGATAAGGGTTGAGGCGGAAAATTTCTGGTTGTTGTAATTGTAATACGTTTTGAATAGTTTTTTGGGCAAAAGGATCGGCGGTAGCGGTGAAAGCTGCGATCGCCATTTTACTCCCCGATGGTTTATCCTTAAGTAAAGCATCTCTTACCGTTCCCAACCTGCGATAAGCTGGGCGAAAAGTATCACCCCATTGCACCAAACAATGTGCTTCATCTAATATCAACCCATTAATTTTTAACTGTGGTTGCGCTAACCGTTCCCAAACAGGTTTACTCAGCAAAGTTTCAGGAGAAACATACAATAATCTTAACTTTTGTTGTTCCAAATCTGCTAAAATCCGTTTGCGTTCTCCAGTCGATAACTCACTATGTAAAAGTGCTGCGGGTAACTTCCGCTGACGCAACTCTTGCACCTGATTTTCCATCAAAGCTACCAACGGCGAAACAACTAAAGTTAATCCAGTTTGTAGCAAAGCCGGAAGCTGAAAACAAATCGACTTTCCCCCACCAGTCGGCATAATAATCATTGCATCTTTCTGTTCCAATAAGCAACGAATTACCTCGCCTTGTGGCGGACGAAAATCATCATAACCCCAAATCTTTTTGAAAGTTTCCCTAACTTTTTCCCAAGACATAGAATCAGAAAAATCATCTGCTTTCATCTGCTCGTACCTACTCAACTCTATCGTTTCCTTCAGTAAACATCATCATGAGAGCCTAGAGTTAGTAACAAAATTTCTTCTTCATTTGAATCGGGATTTGTGACGAACTTAAATAGGATACGATTGCTATAATCGATCGAACAAGACCATCGATCGGCTAAATCCCCTTTGAGTTTATGACTACGCAAACTAGGGTTAAATGGATCTTCAGCTAACTGTTGCAAAGTTTCTTCTATGGCAGAACGTAGTTGGGGATTTTGACGAACTAAACGCTTAAAAGCCCGAATAAATGCTGAACTCCAAACTAAGTTTTTCAATCATCTAACTCCGCTAATAAATCCGAAACCGAACCGCGACGCACATTACCTAAAGCATAATCTTGTTCAGACTCTGCCACTTCTTGCAATAGTTGTTCGCGACGCTGTTGTTTGAGTCGCTTATCGATGATATCGATGAGGATAGCTTGTTCATCGGGAGATAGTGCTTCTACTACTTCAATTGCTTTTTGTAAGGTGGATGTTTTTTCTGCCATATTTATCGGTGGAATTGGGATAATTTTATTGTAAGCGATCGCACTTACTATGATGATATGGAAACCGCACTAACCAAATTTCTGTAGGATTAGGTTTCGTCATTATAAATATCTTCCTCTGGATCGTTCCACTCGGTAAATCCTGTTTCTGCTAACTGCATCATCGTGAGATTTTCCACTCTTTCCTCAATATCTGCCATCAGTGCAATAATTTGTTCTACAGGTAGCTGGAAAATCATTTCTTTGATTTCTTCTTTAGTTAAATTTGATGTCATAACGGTTATCCCTTGACATAAAGTTTATCCTAGTCTCATCTATTTGAATGATAATGATTCCGAGAAGATTTGACAACTGTTCGATCGCCTTAACAATAATATATAATGAAACTTACGATTCCCACTTTTTTTTAAGCAAAAATGAATGAAGAGTTAAAAAATCGATTTTCCATCAGCACAGACAAAGGGAAATTGAACCTAGAAACAATTCACAACTTCCTAAATAACTCTTATTGGGCGGAAAATATACCTTTATCAGTTGTCGAAAAATGTATTAACAACTCTTTCTGTTTTGGAGTTTATGAAGGTGATAAACAAGTTGGATTTGGTAGATTAATTACAGATTATGCGACGTTTGCTTATTTTTCCGATGTGTTTATTTTAGAAGAATATCGCGGTTTAGGTTTGGCTAAATGGTTAGTTGAAACAATGTTACAGCATCCCGAATTACAAGGTTTGCGGCGATGGTTGTTAGCAACGAAAGATGCACAGGAACTTTATCGACAATTTGGGTTTCAAGAGGTGAAAAGTTCTGATTCTTTTGCCTTTATGGAGATTTTTCGAGGGGATGTTTATCAGAGGTGAGTATTTCGATAGAAAATCACGAGGTTAAAAATTTTAAATGTTCGCCCTCAATTTGCATAACGTCATCTAAACTTCCATGTAATTTTAACTGACTTTCTTCTAAATAAATAATCTCATCTGCTCTACCATTAACACTAGGACGATGACTAATCATAATAGTTGTTTTCCCTTGACGATACTCTAATAATTCATCTAATAAATTTTCCTCGCTAATGGGATCTAATCCTGATGTTGATTCATCTAAAATTAAAATCGGAGGCTCATCGACTAGCGCCCTAGCTATTGCTAATCTTTGTCTTTGACCTCCTGATAAATTCGCGCCAAATTCGCCTAATACGGTAAAATATTTGTCAGGTAGTTTATCAATAAATTTATCTGCTTGGGCAAATTGACAAGCTTTGACGATTTCTTCAAAAGTAACATGAGGCGATCCGATTCGGAAATTTTCAATGATACTACGACTCCAAAACTGCGCTTCTTGGGGGACTAAAATCACTTGTTTTCTGATACATTCAAAACTTAAATTTTGTAAATTATAAGCACCTACTCTAATCGTTCCTCCCTGCAATTCATATAATCCAGCTATCAGTTTTACTAAGGTACTTTTTCCACAACCTGATTCCCCGATAATTGCGGTGACTTTTCCCCCTTTAATATTCACATTAAAATCTTTAAATAAATCTAATCTTCCCGCATGATGATATAATATATTTTCACAGTAAATAGTATCATTATCTTTAAATGTCACCCATTCTTTATGATGATCGTTATCGGTTTCTGAAGGATAATCAATTACTGTGAAAATCCGTTCAATGATAATTTGCACTCTAACAAGTTCAGTAATTAAGCCCACTACTGTTTTAATAAAAACAGTAAAATTCACACTCATACTGTTAAATGCTAATAGTTGTCCGATCGTTAATTCTTTATTAATGACTAAGGTACTACCAAACCACAGTAAAATTATGCCTCCAATGCTAGAAATAATCTCAGAGAAATTGAGATTGGTTACTCCGATTTGTCCGATTTTAAATTCTAAATTGGCTAACCTGCCAAAACGACTTTGTAAGTTTTCCCAGAATTGAGGTTCGGCGGTAGTTGTTTTCAAGGTAATCGCACCTTTGAAACTTTCGATTAAAACCCCATGAGTTTCACCTTCTAATACCATAATATCTTTAATTTTTTTTCTTAAATACATCAAAAATACTAAAGATGACGTAGTACTTAATAAAGTGATAAATATCATTAATAAAGTTAATTTATAACTATAAATTAGCATTAAACTCAATGAAATAATTGCGGTAAAAGATTGAGTCAAAACTCGGACGAATGATTGCGAAATAAAGAAATTAATTTCTTGAATATCTTTTAAACGACTCACCACCTCCCCACTGCGATGAGTTTCATAATACTGTAAGGGTAATTTTAATATTTTGCAACCAAATTCTTTGATTAAGCCTAATTGTAATCTGTTAGAAAATTGCATACTTAAGTTAGCTTGGATCACTTGTAATCCACTACTAACTAAGTTCATAATAATAATCGCTATGGCTAATCCTCTGAGGATTTGTTCTTCTCCTCTAATTAATACATCGTCGGTTAATATTTGAATCAGAAAGGGTGAAGTTAAGGCTAAAAGACCGAGAACAATATTAATTAATAAAACTTCAAAAAGGATAAATTTATAAGGAGCAATCCGCTGAAATAATCTACCAATTCCCTCGATTTTATCATCAGGTTGTTCAGCAAAGCGGACAGGATCGGGTTGTAATAAAAGCGTAACAAATCCTGACCAATTTTCCGCTAATTCTTCACGGGTAAGATAACGCAAACCTACCGCAGGATCAGCGATGATATATTTTTTGCCTTTTTGTCCATATAAAACAACATAATGCTCACCTTTCCAGTAAATAATTGCGGGTAAAGCTGCATTTTTCATTTGATCTAATATTTGCGGTTGCGCTCTGGTGGAACGAGCATCAAATCCCAAATTTTCTGCACCCCTTCTTAAACCCGTTAATGTTGTTCCTAATTGTCCTGTACCAACTGCTTCTCTAATCCGATTAATACTAAAATTTTTCTGATAATATTTAGCAATTGTGGCTAAACAAGCTGCTCCGCAATCTTCTTCGCTGTGTTGTAAAACAATGGGATATTTTTTCATAAATGCAGATACTAAAACATAAATTAAACTTCCGAAACTAGAATATTTCGGAAGTTATTATTTTAATTATTGCCATTAGTCAATTATACCATAGAGGGATGCTCAAACTGAACTAACAAAAGTTACAGCCCGCAGTTCTTCTTGAAAAATCCGGTGTAGTGTATCTTCATCTAAGGGGAGTTTAGCTTGATCAAGATATTGTCGTAACGCTTGATTGATCATTGTTTGATAACCTTTCCCTTCAGCGTCTCCTTTTTGTCTAAACGCTTCCAGAATATCATTATCAATATAGATGGTAATGCGAGTTTTACCTTCTTGTGGGACGATTGCACCCCGTTTAGCCAGTTTTGTCGGTGTTGTATTTAGAATTGTTGCGATTAGTTTTCATCTCATTAATTAATCTTGACTAAGGTTTAGTATAATAGTTCTGGCGCACGGAAGCGCCCACCCCGGACAAACACTTCTTCTTGGGCGGTCATCTCAGTAAATAAAGAATTATTGCGAATATCTTTGTTGGTTTTTTCGGTGTTGTTGGTAGCTGCGGAATTGTTAATTGCTTTCATGGTTTTGTCTTGTTTGTAGATTGGTGGATTTTTGCTGATGTAATTTATTAATTGTTTTTGCCACAGGGGGAGAGTTGATAGCTGACTCTTGGGGTAAGAAAATTTTAATCAATTGGTCTGAAATTAGAGTCAGCTACTGTGCTTTAATTACTGGACTCTGCGACCACCGCGTACAAACACTTCTTCGTCAGCAGTGATATTAGTGAATAAAGAATTATTGCGAATATCTTTGCTGGTTTTTTCGGTGTTGTTGGAAGCTGCGGAATTGTTAATTGCTTTCATGTTTTTGTCCTGTTTATTTATTGGTTGTTTTTCAACTCTGCACTAAATATATTCTTTCCTTAATCAGAAAAGCATCAGTGTTCGTGCTGAAACAATCTCATAACCCTAATAATTATTCGCCTAGAAATTAGGCTACTTCCAAATCTACTATAAAGCTCAATATTTTCTTTAAAGTAACTTAGTTTTATTTGATTCACTATGATACATTGCATAATATTTTCTTTCTTAATTAACTGCGAGAAGCTACTAATGACAATCCATGTTTTTTGTCATAATAAGTGCTTACAGAGAAGTAATTACTTACTGGTTATTTGCTTGACAAGGCTTGTAGTCGAAATTTTGTGTAATTAATTTTACTGAGCTACTGATGTACCTCTAAATTTAGGTAGCTTGGCAAGGATTTAAAAGTAAAATATGTGTAATTATGCTAAAAAACCCTAATCCCGATTTTCTGCCCCGTTCTCAAGAGGATGAATTTCTACCTCCTGTGAGTGGCTGGACAATTTTTGGCGGTATATTTTTAGTGGGGACAGTCGCCATAGCCTTTAGTGTATCTGCTTTTACACCCTTACCCGTCACCGTCAAAGCTTCCGCAGTGGTGCGTCCCAACGGAGGGGTGAAACTGGTACAAGCACCCAGCGATGGGACTGTGATTGGGATTGATGTTAAAGAGAATGACACTGTAGCTCAAGGAAAACCTTTAGTTACTTTGGATGCTTCTCGTTTCAGCACTCGCCAAGTCCAACTTCAGGGTAGTGTAGAAGAAAATTTGCAACAATTACAACAGATTTCAGAGCAATTAAGGAATTTAAACTTGCAACTGAATGCAGAAGAAGAAAGAATGAAAAGAGCTATAGCTTCTGCTGAGGCGGATTTTCTGCGGATGCAAAAAGATTATAATGAACGGCGTTTAACTGTGCAAGCTCAAGTGAATGAAGCCAGAGCGAATTTGCAAGTTGCTGAGGAAGAATGGCAAAAAGCTCAAAGCGATATTAAAGCTTCAGAAGCTTCTTTACGCGCTAGTCAATCTGCTTTAAAAATTGCTCAACAAAAACGCGATCGCTATCAAAAAATAGGAGAATCTGCGTTAGGTAAAAATCAAATTGAAGAAGTTCAATCAGCTGTTGAACAACAACAGGAATCAGTAGCAGAACGCACCGCGTTATTACAAAGTCAAAAACAAACTGTCATGCGTCAATTGAAAGCGGTAGAATCTGCCAAAGCTAAGTTACAAGCTGTCTTAGCCACTCTTAACCCTAGCGATGGTTTGGTGACTATGGCAAAAGAAAAAATTGCTCAGGAAAAAGCCATTGGAGAAGCAAGTTTAGCTCGTTTAAATCAGGATAAAAATAGTTTATCACAACGCAAAAGTGAACTTGAAAAACAATTAGGGAGTGACAGGCAAGAATTATTACAAGTGCAACGAGAAATCAGTAAAACTGTGGTTTCTGCACCAATATCAGGTGTGATTCTTAAATTGAATTTACGGAATCCAAATCAAACTGTTCGCATGGGAGAAGAAATTGCCCAAATTGCTCCTAGTGATACTCCTTTAGTGATTAAAGCCAGAGTTTCTACTGAGGATATTGGTAAAGTGAAAATTGGACAAAAAACCCAAATGCGGGTGAGTGCTTATCCTTACCCTGATTATGGGATTTTACAAGGAACAGTAATGACGATTTCTCCTGATGCTATTATCCCACAAAATACGGGAGCTAATCCTATTCTTCCTTACTATGAAGTAACGATTCAACCAGATCAATTATATTTAAAAGACGATCGCAAAAATGCCTTACAATCGGGAATGGAAATCCAGGCTGATATTATTGCTAAAAATGAAACTGTGTTAAAGTTTATTTTACGGAAAGCGAGGTTATTCACTGATTTGTAATATATTCTGAGGTTTTCTCAGCGCGATCGCACCACCCACCACCCAAAAAATACTAAACCTCTTGAGAAGGCAAATTCCATTCCCCCCGAACGCTGGATGGTTGTATTACATAGTTGAATTTTGCCAGAAGGGAAAAGTCGATCGCACTCTATATTAGGTTCATAAATGTAGATACTAAAACATAAATTAAACTTCCGAAACTTGAATATCTCGGAAGTGATTATTTTAATTATTGCAATTAGTTAATTATACTATAGAAGGGCGATCAAACTGAACTAACAACAGTTACAGCCCGCAGTTCTTCTTGAAAAATCCGGCGTAGTGTATCTTCATCTAAGGGGAGTTTGGCTTGATCAAGATATTGTCGTAACGCTTGATTGATCATTGTTTGATAACCTTTCCCTTCAGCGTCTCCTTTTTGTCTAAACGCTTCCAGAATATCATTATCAATATAGATGGTAATGCGAGTTTTACCTTCTTGTGGGACGATTGCACCCCGTTTAGCCCGATCAAAATCATATTCCGGTTTCATATTCACGTCTCTCCTTAGAAGTAGCAGGACGGGCAGAAATTAAGCGAATGTTATCACCTCGATAGGTATAGACTACCACTAGCAACCGTCTAAGGTGATCCATCCCCATAACAATAAATCGTTGTTCACCTTGTGCCGATCGATCTTCAAAAGAAAGTGCATAAGGATCGAACAACACAGCCTCAGCATCAGAAAAACTAACTCCGTGTTTTTGTAAATTGCTTTTAGCTTTTTCAGGATTCCATTCAACTGGTATACATATATTATATGTATGTGTGAAAATTATGTCTAAATTTATTTAGGGTTTGCTGAATAATTGATCTGTGAGGGGTAAGAGTTCAGGAATTATATCCAATAGAAAAAAGGATGCAACAAATCGGAGATCCCCCTAAATCCCCCTTAATAAGGGGGACTTTAAACCAAGTCTTGATCCCCCCTACTGCCCAGCAAGGGGGGATCAAGTTATATTGAGTAGGGTGCTAAGAATAGTAAAATTTTGGAGAGCATTACTAATTTTGGGTCTCTGACGCACCCTACAGCTAATCTTACATCTACCATCTGTGTTCATCTGTGTTTATCTGTGGACATCTGTGGTTAAAAAAAAGCACGAAAGGAAACCTCCCTCCGTGCCAAAAATTAACCTTTTAAAACCTAAACAGAGGCAGCAGCAGAAGTATTTCCCTCAGCTTTCCCTGCTTCCTCCTGCTTTTTCAACGCCGCATAAAGACGATTCAAAGCATTAATATATGCTTGAGCAGAAGCGACAATAATATCAGTATTTGCCGAATGACCAGAGAAAATTCTTTCTCCATACTTCAACCGAATCGTAACCTCTCCGATCGCATCAATACCCGCAGTCACCGACTGAACAGAAAACTCAATTAACTGATTCGGCACATTTACCACTCGATTAATTGCCTTATAAACCGCATCAACAGGGCCAGTACCGATCGCAGCATCAGTCAACTCTTTCCCTTCAGGAGTTCTCAAAGTTACTGTTGCCGTTGGACAAGCATTACTACCACAAGAAACCTGTACCAATTCTACTCGGAAAAGCTCAGGTGCTTGTTGAATTTCATCATTAACAATTGCTTCCAAATCCCAATCAGAAATTTCTTTTTTCTTATCAGCAACTTCCTTAAATCTGAGAAAAGCTTTGTTTAAATCGCCTTCGGAAAGTTCAAATCCCAACTCTTTCAACCGCGCCCCAAAAGCATGACGACCGGAATGTTTACCCAAGACAATTTGATTGTTATTCAAACCAATCAATTGGGCATCCATAATTTCATAGGTGAGTTTATTTTTCAAAACTCCATCTTGGTGAATGCCAGATTCATGGGCAAAAGCATTCGCCCCAACGATCGCTTTATTCGGTTGCACCAACATCCCAGTTAAATTAGAAACTAACCGCGATGTTTTGTAAATTTGCTGAGTGTCAATGTTAGTTAAAGGTGCTTCCGAATCAACCGAACGACCTAAGTAAGGATTGTAATATTGTCGCCGTACATGAAGCGCCATTACTAATTCTTCTAAAGCGGCATTTCCTGCCCGTTCGCCAATACCATTGATGGTGCATTCTAATTGTCTAGCACCATTTTTTACTGCTTCCAAGAAGTTAGCAACTGCTAAACCTAAATCGTTGTGTCCGTGAACGGAAATAATCGCTTTATCGATGTTAGGAACGTTTTCTTTAATGCCTTTAATTAACGCCCCAAATTCAGCGGGTGTGGTGTATCCAACAGTGTCGGGAATGTTAACTGTAGTTGCGCCAGCTGCGATCGCCTTTTCCAACATCTGATACAAAAATTCTGGATCGCTTCTTCCTGCATCTTCTGGGGAGAATTCTACATCATCCACAAAGGATTTTGCATAAGCAACCATTTCTTCAGCAATTGCTAAAACTTCCGATCGCGTCTTTTTCAACTTGTATTGCAAGTGAATATCAGAAGTAGCAATAAAGGTGTGAATGCGAGGTTTTGCAGCAGGTTTTAAAGCTTCAGCAGCAGTTTTAATATCATTTTGTACTGCCCTTGCCAAACTACAAATAATCGGGCCATCTGGTGTGCCTACAGTTTGGGCAATTCGATTTACCGCCTCAAAATCTCCTGGACTTGCCACTGCAAATCCCGCTTCAATAACATCCACTCCCAAACGTGCTAATTGCTTGGCAATCAACAATTTTTCATCCACGTTTAAAGTCGCGCCGGGACACTGTTCTCCATCGCGCAAAGTGGTATCGAAGATAATAATTCTGTCTTGATTTGTGTTCATTTTTTCAGCCTCCTGTAACTGAAATTTGCCGAAACTTAAAACTTTTTATTCAGTTATTATTTCCGAATAAGTAATAGGTAACTGACTTTTGGCAATCAACTACCATCAACCAATTACCTACTACTTTTTTATCCATTCATTCTTGACCCAGACGTAACATCTATTACCAATTAGCGTTCCTACATTAATAATCTATTTTCTCAATGTGTTCCCGAATATCATTTAGGTCAATGTATCTATCTGTAGCATTACGTAATTCTCTAGCTATCATTCCTTCAGTAGAAACTACTGTGATATGAGTATTTTTAGAGCGGAGTAGTTCGATCGCTCTTTCAAAATCACCATCCCCACTAAATAACACCACTTGATCGTACTGATCGACGGTATTGAACATATCAACAACGATTTCTATATCTAAATTAGCCTTTTGTGAATATCTACCAGAACTATCGTCGTAATACTCTTTAAGAATCTTCGTCCGAACTGTGTAACCTAAACTGATCAACGCATCTCTAAAACCTCTTTGATCTTGGGGATCTTTTAATCCTGTATACCAAAAAGCATTGATTAGATTTATATCTGGATCGTTAGTGAAATACTGCAAAACACGACGGGGATCGAAAAACCAACCATTTTTTTGTTGGGCGTAGAACATATTGTTCCCGTCTACAAAAATAGAAAGACGGTTCTTGGAATTAGCCATAGAAACTTACTGCTAAAATTTGTAGAAAAGTATTTAAGTGGAATACTCAATTATAGCAACTCTGCCTAACCAAAGTTAATAAGAAGTCTTTTACTAGTTAATCAAACCTTTATTTATACTTCCTCAAGCTTAGAAATTGTCTATATAATCGAGCTTCCTAGAGCGGATTGACTTCCAGAGAGTGAGCTTGGGACTGGTCATCCTATTTTCACTCTACCTTACTAAATTATTCTCTTTGATTGCTTTTTAGCCTTAATCTTAGTCCATTTTTTCCTCCACCAGTAAATTTACTTAATTTTGCTCTATCTCTAGCCTAGCTCTATGAGAGCAGATTGGCTTGGTATAACCTATTTGAGGATTTTAACTCAGTTAAGTTAATTTTACTAACTAGGCTACTTGACAAAAAATATATTTCACCTTCCTGTTTAACAATCAGTCTATGTTAGTTGTTTTCCATCAGTTACTTCCTCTTAACATTTCTAAGTAATACTAGCCTTGCGATGTTTCACCACAACTACAGGCTTGTGTATGTAGTCAGGTTAGGACAGAAGGTGTACCAAGGTCAAGAAGCCAAAGTATTCATTTTCTAGTACGAGAGGAGGGATACAAGCGATCTTTCCTCTGCTATTGGCTTTTATGAGTATCCTATCTGAGTCTAAATTTACAGAACAATTTAAATTACTTTTTGGACAATTTCAGTAAAGTTTCACTTTATTAAGTAAACGCCGATACTAGAAAATTAGCTATACAGCTGTTTTAATTTTGAGTTATCATTAATTTTTTTATTACCAGTCGCTAACTTTACCACTATTCTCGTTATGTGGCAATAAATTTAAGTTCTATGTTCCATAATAAAACTGATACTACAATCTATAAGGAGAAAACAAATTGCTAGGAGTTTCAGTCAATAAATTCCCGATCGCTATAATTTATCTCTATTCTTGGTGTAAATGAACACATTTTACCGCAGAGAACACTGTAGATAATCTGACGATCGCAGTTATACTAAGCACAGAATTAATTTTTCTCAAAACCGCAGGAAAAAAGTCCAAAATTTCCCTTTTGGTAATAGCTACCAAAAACGCTGATTAGTTATGTGAAGCAAAATATACCTGTGGTAATAAAGAACTAAAGAGTAAACTAGTTATTCTAAACAATGAGTAAACGAATAAAATTAAAAACTTACAGATAACAAACAAGCAACTCAAGGTGAGAGGTAAGATATGCCATTAAACCCTACTAGAGGTTCCAGTAATAACTTAGATCAGTCTACTACAGAACTGCCAACAGTAAAAAGCAAATTAACCACCTCAAAATCAAAAGGTAAACCTCGACAGAGTAATCGTTTTCATCGTTGGGGTCATATTTTTGCTGGAGTGTGGGCAATAGCAGCAGCGATCGCTACAGGAATGAATTGGGAAGCAGTACAAAAATTGGAAAATGAAACTCAAAACATATTTTTTCAACTACGAGGGCAAATTGCCGCACCTGATAACATTGTGATTTTAGCGATCGACAATGACACATTATCAATTCCCCGACAACTATATCAAATTAATCCCAAAGATAACGCTAGTTTAGAACCATTACAAGGCTTTCCCTTCAAAAGAACAGCTTATGCACAAGTAATAGATAAAGTGATGGCAGCTGGGGCAAAATCCGTAGCTGTAGATATAGAATTTATCAATCCTAGCAGTTATGGAGCAGCAGACGATCGCCGCTTACAACAAACATTGCAGCGTTTTGCAGGTCGGATTACTTTACCAGCAGCTTACGATGAATACCAGACACCTACCGGACTACAAGTACAACTAATAGAACCATTACCACTATTACAAACAAATCCAATTTCTCTGGGGTCAATTAATTATTTATTAGAACCTAATGGGAAAATTCACCGTTTTACTAACGCCTATCGTAAAAAAATAGCTGCGAATTATCAAAATCAGTTGCAAGCTACAGACAACCTGAAACTAAAAAAACCTGGTTTTGATTTTGCCGAAGCAACATTGCAAGCAGCTAAAATAGCTTATCCACCAGCGAAGGGCGATCGGATAAATTTCTTTGGCCCCAAAGGAACATTTAAACAAATTTCCTTTTGGCAAGTATTAGATTCCAGAGAATGGAAAAACATTAGCGATCAATTTAAAGGCAAAATAGTATTAATTGGAGCCACTGATACCAGCCTGAAAGATTTTTATCCAACGGCATTTTCCCCAGAAATGCCCGGAGTAGAAATTCATGCTAATGCGATCGCCACCTTACAGCAAGGAACAACCCTCACCAAAGCAATTTCTAACCCATTTATCGCAGCAATATTTGTACTAATAGGTGTTAGTGGAGCAGCGATAATACTCAGTAAACAAAAAACTAACATTAATAGACTAACCTACACAATAGGCATTGCCATTGCCTGGGGAAGTATTAGTTATATCGCCTTTAATCATGGGTACAAAATCTTACCAACAGCCGTGCCAATGATGGCGATCGTCCTCACCGGAATTAGCTACTCAACCACCGAAGCAGCAGAACAAAAAGTAAAAGAACTCCTACTCCATCAAACCTTAAAGCGATATGCAACTTCACCGATCGTTAAACAAATTATCAGCCAACAAGACAATCTAGCCGACCTACTTCCCATCAAAGACCTAGAATCATCCAGTAAAACAATAGGTGGTCGCTACGAAATCATTAAAATTTTGGGTGCAGGAGGATTTGGCGAAACCTACATAGCCCAAGATACCCAGCGACCAGGCAATCCCTTATGCGTCGTCAAACAACTAAAACCAGACATTCAAAACCCCAAACATTTAGACCTAGCTAGACGTTTATTTCCGCGAGAAGCAGAAGCCTTAGAAAGACTAGGTAAACACGACCAAATTCCCCAACTTTTAGCTTACTTTGAAGAAAGTGAAGAATTTTACCTAGTGCAAGAATTTATTGATGGGCATTCATTAGAAGAGGAATTATCACAAGGTAAACAAGTTCCCGAAGCCGAAGTCATCAATATGTTAAAAGAACTCTTAACAGTATTAGAATTCGTCCATAATAACGGAGTTATTCACCGAGATATTAAGCCCAACAACATAATTAGAAGACACTCAGATCAGAAATTAGTTCTCATTGATTTCGGTGCAGTCAAACAAATTAGCACTCAAGTACTTAACAGTGAAGGTTCAACTCGCTTCACAGTCGCCATTGGTACACAAGGATATGCACCATCAGAACAATGTAGCGGTAGACCAAGACCAAACAGCGACATCTACGCATTAGGAATGACAGCAATTAAAGCCCTCACAGGAGTTTCTCCTACACAATTAATTCAAGACCCAAAAACAGGAGAAATATTGTGGACACATAAAGTACAAATTAGTCCAGAACTAGCAGCTATTGTCAGCAAAATGGTGTTTTACGATTTTAATCAAAGGTATCAGACCGCAACAGAGATAATAGAAGATATTTTAGAGTTAACCAACTCTCCTAATTATGGTTTGCCCGCAACCAACAATACACCAGAAAGAACAGATTACCTAGAATTAAACCTTCCGACTAGAAACTGGTCAGAAGCTTCATTAGAAATAACAAATACTTCAGAACAGGAAATTGATACCAAAAATTGGACAAATGATTCGCTAGAGATGACAGATTTTTCAGAGATTAATATTACCACAAAAAACTGGTCTGTCGAATCTCAAACCTTTTCCCTTCCGCCTAAAAATTAAAACATCACTAATTCAGAAAAGCTACTTTTAAAAAAGTAGTAGATGCCAATAACCTTTTTGATTAAGAAATAATTTTAAAGTCTAATAAAGCGCCGATTCAGTATTCCAGATAACCATAAAAACATGGTTTCTATGTTTACTAAATCGGCGTTTTAGCGTAGTGCAGGGGCAGGCGGAGAACTTTTTCGGAAATCTCCAACGGGTTTTGACCACACCCCCAACTTAATACTGCCTAAGCTCTACCGCCGTTAAGCCTCTGGTGGTGGCGCTGGTGGTGGCGGCGGTGGTGGTGGAACTACCACTGGTGGCGGCAGCGGAACTACCACTGGTGGCGGCAGCGGAACTACCACTGGTGGTGGCGGCAGCGGAACTACCACTGGTGGCGGTGGTGGTGGCGGAACTACCA
>NZ_JADEWG010000082.1 GCF_015207735.1 [Phormidium] sp. LEGE 05292 | reverse complement strand
ATTAATAATAAATTGAAATTACTCAAACGTTGTGGATTTGGCTTTAGGAATTTCCGCAATTTTGAATTAAGAGCTTTATTGTTCTGGCACTTCCCTAATAATTTAGCACAGTAAGTACGGAAGAACCAAACAATTCTGGCGGTTTCAATTAAACGTTTTAAGCCTTCAATTCCGGTATCTTCTGCCAGAATTGGGCAAGGAATAAAGTCCTCTTTTCCTAATGCTGGGTCAAATACGGTAGAACTATCGCTTTCAGTTGTTGGTTGACCATCTGATGTGAACTGAGCATTATTCAATACCCATAAACCGTTTGATTGTTGTCCGTAGCGATCGATCGACCGAAAGATTTGCCCCTCACGATGACGGCGATACACTGCTTGTTTGGCAGCAATTAAAGCATTAAGTTCCCATTTAGTTAAACTAACCACCACCACAAATCCTAAAGCTTTGGAAAGGGCAGTGGTGAATTTATCAGGTGATGTCAAGTCCGTCGCTTTGATCAGCACTCGATACTGTGTTTGTTCCCATTCCGGTTTCAGTTGCAGTATGAAACCGCCCCCTTCTTCCGAGGTGAGTTCCCGTTCAATGGCGAAATCAAAATTACAGCGAGGTTGCCAAGTGATTTCGCCATCTTTGTTAGTTTTCCAGTAACCGATGGTTCCCAAGTAGCTTTGCGGTTCGTTCCAATCAACAGTTTCTGCTTGTTCAAACTGCTTTTCCCAAAAGTTGATGGAGGTGCATTTACCAATTACTTCATGGATAAATTTACTAGCACCGTGATTTTGGATGTAATCATCGGCTCCTTTATCACCGTTGGGATAGCTCTCATCACATTGCCACAAACCCGTTGCGTTGTACAGTGGAACTTGAAAGGCTTTGAGTTGGTGTGCGAGTTTCCGCTGTGCCCAGCGAACGCCAGGTTTGGTAGCAGCGTCGGCATCAAAGCAGAAAATGAAACCGAAACCTGCTTTTGCTAAGTTCTCTAGTGCGGGTACCAAGTAGCGTTTCTTTTGCGGGTCTTCCTTGCTACTGGTTAATCCCATCTCGACACCGAGTAAGACAATGGTAGCGATGCCAGCAGCATTAATTGCCATCCCAGTGAACACGCCTTCTGTAATCACTAAACAGGGATGGCCGTCAATTTTATAAGCTTTTTGTTTGAGTGCTTCTAGGTCATTCCAGAACCGGGGGTCATCTGGGTGATGCAAGAGAATCGCGTCGTAGTCACCCAATGGTGAACGATACTTGGGGGCTTTTTTTGTTTTGTCGTCTCGCCAGGGTTTATCGGGTAAAAATTGAATTTGAATCCCGATTCCTTCAAGTAGTATGCCATCAGATTTGGCGGTGTAACCGAGTCGGTATGAGGCTTCTTGGGCAGAAACGGAACGACAATTAGCTAGCGCCCAATTTAGCGGTAGTCCCCGTCGATAGATTTCTTGGATATGACGGGGGTTAAGGCTTTCACAAGTGCTTTTGTTCTCAGATTCCATGTTCACACCTTCTTAACTTGTTGGTGCAGTCGGTAATCCAGAATTGGCTGTGGAGAATTAACCTTCGATCTTCAGCAAGTCGAGAAAAGCTCAATGACATGGTTTTGACAACTTCCCTATAGCTAGGACAAGCAAGTTAATTAGGATTCTTTCTGTTATACCAGTAGTCAAATTTGAACTAAGACTTTAATTAATATAATTAGGCTGTAATCAAACTCAGTAATATAAAGCTGAAAACTAACTACTATAAGCATCACAGCGATTACTTATCAAAAATTTGGTACCAGGGGGTCGGGACTTTGGTACCAGGGGGTCGGGACTTTGGTACCAGGGGGTCGGGAAATTTTGTAATCAAGCTCAAACTGAAGTAGGACAAGCCTTAGAGCATCAAAAGGCTTGATTACAGTGTTGTAATCAAAAAAAATTGAGTACATCAAGGCAAGATGTCTATTGACAGCTTTTTTTAAAAAAAGCCCAAGCCCATCCCTAAAGGGCATGGGTAAGCGCGAGCAACCCAGATTGCATACTTCGATTTGTAGTATAGTAAGTATTACTGAATTCTTGTTCAGTCTCTCAATTCCAGAGCGGCTTTCAGCTTCTTAAGATTTGACGGACTAATCAAACGTTGACCCGTTTCAATCATTGAAATCATTGACTGGCTAATACCGCTGCGTTTTGCGAGTTGCCGAGTTGTCCAACCTTTAATTGTTCTAATTTCTTTGATTTGCTCTCCCGTTAGCTTTGGTCGATCGTGTACCGCAGAAATTGGTTGAGGTTTTACGTGCTGTAAGGAGCAAGCAGCGTTCGGTAGAGAACTTATTGTGTCTGACGGCTGGCTATTAGAACTCTCTTGGCTGGATAACCCAAAGTTGGGAATTTCTTTGCTTACGCTAACACCAACGTGTCCGTTACTGGGATGCAATTCATTGGGAGCCATAATCCAAACTCGACCAGCTAGAATTCGAGCAAAGTACCCACGTGGTCTGCTTTTGTTACCTCTACCCGCCCAATAGGGTTGTATTTCAGAAGGGTAAGTTTCTGGATCGAAATGAAGTAGCCAATTATTTTCAGCGAGTGTCAATAAGTCTAACTCAAGATCATCGGCTAGCTGCTGGCGTAACTTTTTGTTTTCTGTTTTTCGGACTTCTAAAATCTTTTGTTTGCCGTAAGCTACTTCCATTAAAGTCTGACCTGTAATCGGATATTGTTGCTCAAACTTGGTTTTGAACAATAACCACACTAACAAGCGTGCTGCTCCAGGACGATGCTGCCAAATTTGCATCACTTTTTGTAAAAGATGCTTGGAAAATGTACCGCACTGATAATAGGCTTGTTTTTCTTTAGCCCCTTGTGCATTCAAAAAGTGTTTAGCCCAATACCCAGCCCTAACTCTAAAAGTTAACCCGATCAGCTCTCGATCGCCAAACAAGTTTCCTTGATAATGACGCTGAATTTCAACCATCTGCCAAAGTCGAGTTTCCGATACAGTGAAAGCTTTTATCTGACCTTGTGCAGGCCAGGAGATAAAGGTTGTAATCTGGCACGGTTGAGATGCCAATTTTTCAATCAGTGCGAGCTTTTCTGCTCTAGTTTTGTCTTTTCGTTTATTTAAACCCAGATAATCCTCAATCTGTTGGTGATCGATCACAAATTCTTGTTCCCAAGGACGTTCCAGCTTGGTAGCATGACCTGCATAAATTAGGTGCATACAAGCAGCACGAATATCGAATGTTTCAAGAGTTGCTAAAGCTGCTGTACCTGCTAAGGTAGCTGGATGCTCATTACTGAGATCCGAGAGGTCTGTTATCCAGTAGTGAATTTCTCCCTTGTTATTGATTGCTGAGCGAATAAGACACAATTTTCCTTCAGAATCCAAGTCCCAGACCAGATTCTGTTTTTGTGTAAGTATGTCACTTGCTCCCCAAATTACCAGTGCTGATGCCATCCGATCTTTCTTTTCAGCTGGAAATATAGATGGGCTTGTTAAGAGTTTTGGCAAGCTGCCACGCTTGCCCTTTTTTTGCTTGCTCGCAGTTTCTTCTGTAAACAGCTCTAGCTGGCAGTTTGTATCAACCTGAATTGGCACTTCACGTTGATAATGGTTTTCTGTAGGGCTGTTTTTAGTTTGACTTTTCGGATTAAAATTTGAAGAAGTAGACACAGCTTGGCAATAGTTTTATTGTAATGCTGTAACTAGAAATAGAATCTATGGATTCTCTCAGTTACAGGCTTTCTGTTCGGGATGCTTCTTTTGTTAACTCAGCATTAGCATTCGTTTGACACTCCCCGCGATAAATCGACGGGGATTCTAAGCGGATACAGAGGGACGGGTTAAAACCACGTTCCTCTGTATCCGCTTAGCTGACCAAAGAAAGAATCTTTGGGGTGTTGTCAATGACACCCTAGACAGTTCGTTGAGAACTAAATTCAACGTTCCGCTTACTTTTTTGAGAATGTTAGCTGCGGCATTCGCGTCAGCATTGATATACCAGTTAAAAGCCGTGCGATATAACCCACGTTTCACTCGCTTTCCTAATGGCTTCCAGTTTTCGGGTTTTTCACCGTATTTGGGTAAAAAGTCATCATCAACGAATGAAGATTGGGAAGTATAGCTTTCCTCGGTTTCAACAAAATTAATTCCGTATTGTTGACACAATTGGGAAATTCGTTCTTTGAGTTTAGCAGTGGGGACTTGTACCCATTTCTGGTTATTTTTTCTCCCCAAGCTTGACTCTTGTTTTTGACCTTCATTCCAACCAAAAACAATTGTGCCAATATCGTTTTCTAAACAATGATTGAGAACTAACCTAGCTGCTTTATTTACCCCATCGCGCATTTGAAGGTTTCTTTTTTCCGTCAGATGCGCTAATTTATTTGACCAAAATCCTTGGGGCTTACCTTCTTTAATTGTGGAAACTTTTTTGTTGTACCAACGGTTTAAAGATTTCAAATGCTTGCCATCAATAATGAAGCTGGTTCCCAGATTTGATACACAAGTCAACCAATTATCCATTCCCGGATCGATACCTAAAGCATTTTGCTGATTTAGACCTGTATTTATTGACTCTACTTCATAGACAAACTCGGCGTAAAAGCATCTGTTTCTTGGCAATATTCGCAATTCCCTAATAGCCTCAAACTGCAAATTGGCTGGTAATTTTAACGGAAAACTGTCGATGCCAAACCAAGCTTTTACTTGTCTACCCAATGGAATGCGAATCCAACTATTTTCTAACTGCAATGCTTGAGAAGGATAGCTCACAGTACAAAGTCCACCTTTCCTGTATTTAGGTGGTTTTGGTTGGTTGGCTAACTCTCCTTTCTTAAAAAGTCTATTGAGTTCCTTAAAGGATTTAAAAGCTTCTAGCACTGACAGGCAAGTTTGCTGCGCCGCTTGCGAATACATGGCTTTAAAATGGATATTACGCTTGATTTCTCCTAGTAATTCGGATTTGCCGACAGTTCTATTAGCCTTAAAGTAAATCTGCCTTGCATAATAGATTGCACAATTAAATACCTTGTTTGACTCAGCACAAAGATACTCAATTATGGCTTGGTTTTCTTTATTTGTATGAATCAAAACTTGCTGACATCCAAACAATTTCATCACCTCCTGTTATCCTGTTAGTATGGTCTCAAATTTGTTATTTGTTAACTGTTAAAAGTTAACAAAAACGGAAACAGAAACAACATGGATAAATCCTGTTGCGTTGCGTTTCATCCCCGGCTCTTTTGACACAGGGTTTTCACGCTCCCACTATTTTTCTGATAATTTTGAGCGGCTTGTAAAGGCAATACTTCAATAAAATTTGCGGTTAAGGCTCTACTCTCGCCATCTGCTTCCGTTTTTTCAGAATTCTCAGAAGTATAATTACTTACCTTAAGTGCCGCTTCTAAAACTTTAGCTACCCAGTCCACCAAAACCAATCCTTCTCCTCTAGCAGCATCTTGTATTAGGGGTTGCAAGTATGCGGGAAGCTGTAAAGTTAAGGTAAAAGTTTCTGTCGATGGCAACGTTCTTTTGGCTTGCTCAGGGATTGCTTGTCGATTAGTCCAAAATTCGCATTCTGCTCCCCTTTCATTGCCGTCCTTTTCAATAAAATTCAATTTCCCTAACTGGTAGCAGTAGAAACTATGGGGGTCATCTAGGAACTCTCGGCTGCAATGGTAGCAGTTCCAACAACTTCGTAAATCAGTTCCCGCTTGATTTGGTGTTATTCCGGTACTAATTAGCTTATCTCCAGTTTGATTTTGTTGCCTTTTGGAAATATTCTTACTCTTAAACTTAGAACCCGGATCTTTCTGTTGATACTCTTTGGCAATTTGGGCAACATGAGTGGATGTAACTCTACCATTAGGAGCAGTCGAGACGGCTTTAGCCCAAGCTTCCTGTTGCTTTTCGGGAGGGAGCGTCACCAAAGGACGAGTTTGGCGCTCGTTGGCGGGAAGAAAATGTGCGCCATGGCGCACATTTTCATAAACTCTGGCTGCCTCAATCAGTTGGTAAGCCGATCGCCGAGACATTTCCCAACGATTGATACAGTAATCATCAAAGGTTCTGTACCCTTGTCGATATAAATGCCGATCCCGAATTTGTCCTAAAGCTTGCCCTATCTCCCAAAACGCTCTTAGACCGCGTTCGACTGTAACTTCTAGATAAGCTAGCTCTACCACTTCAGCATCGTTAAGCCTATTTTCTGTATCGCCAAGATTCTTAGAAGCAGTTGTTTCTAACCGTAAATACTGGGCTGACTTGTTAGGCTCGCTGCTATGAGCCGTGGAAAAGTCAGGCACATTTGAATAATCAGGAGTGTCAGAAGATTGCATAATATAGCAATTTTTGTATCATGCACTCACCCATTATTGCATGATGCAAGACAAATTAACTATGATTTTAAATATTTTCACGAACTAAGCCTTGTACTACATGAGAAAAAATATTGCATGAGAATAAGTTTAATCATCAGATAACGGAAAAACTTAGTATAAAGGAGTAAAGCGTAGTGAAATGAGGTATGTACCTAACACCGAAACAAGTGTACGAAAAATATGGATATCATCCCAAGACATTAGCGAACTGGGCTGACGCAGGGAAAATTCCTTGCATCAAGTCAGCAGGAGGGCATCGCAGGTATCCAGTATTTGCACTAGAGAATATGAAAAGCGAAGCTAGGGTCGCTTTCGCCAAAGTGGTAACTTACGCTAGAGTATCGACACAATCCCAGAAAGAGGACTTGCAATCACAGGGGCTTTCAACACCCCGACTATTCTTGTAAGATAGGTATAGAAATAGTGCCAGGTAAACCTTTGTGACTGTTAGCTCTGTGTCTTCTTCCATACAAGCTCGGCATTTTCGGCTGATTAAGTTAATTGAGCAGCTGCTAGAAGAGGGTTGGACTCAAAGCACTTTAGCAGAGTCCATAGGTGTAGACTTCTCAACAGTGTATCGGTGGTTAAAAGGTAAAACTGTTCCCGACCCGGATTCTAAAAATTTTCGACAATTAGCAAAATTGAGTAATGGTAATGTTAGGACTTTACAACTTTATTTAGATGGGGAAATTTCTCTAACAATTTACCGTAAAGGTTTAGAAACTAAAAATATAACAGTGCAAGTAAAAGATAGTAATCAGAAATCTGCATCTGACGATATTAAAAAAGAGATTATCGCTAAAATTAAATCCCTAGAGCCATCTGATATTGCTGAAGTTATTTCTTCTTCAGTAGCATTTTTAGCTAATCAAGTGTAAATCTCTTTGAAGATGAAATAATTGAATATATCCTAAAAGCTGGAAGGTTTTTAAACTAAAAAACTTCCAGATTAGTATTTTTGGCTACTAAACATTACTGGGACAAATCTATTCCCTTCCCCAGTGTACGTAGTTTAGCTATTACCAGGAAATAATGGCTAGCGCCATTTGAAAATATGATCCCGATTGATAAACCAAGCTTAATGAAAAACCAAGAGGACTCACTTCTAGAAAATGCTGAAAAAATAGAAAATCAAAACTTCAGCATTAGCTTTGAAAAAGTCGTTCTGATTATAGGAGTGCAAATCTTAGCTCAATTAGAAGATGAATTAGAACGGCGCGTTATTTTAAGTTCAGGTATTAAAGGAGAACCACTTCTTCTATCTAGCTGTACACTAACCGAATTGCTTACTGGTATTCCTATCCAAGAAACTTTGCAGAGGCTAGAACAAAAATTACCAGAAATCATTGAAACAGCAAGAAGCAGGAAAAAAATCAAGCAAGAAGTACGAAGTATTTCAAACCACATCACTACTCCACAATCAATGTCAGAAAATTCAGTCGAAAGAAGTACTCAAATCAGCTTTTTCTAATATGCAATACATCCTGAAACTAGAAGGTCAAGAGCTACCGTTAACAGCCGAAATAGCAGCAACAGACCAAACAATCATTGCAGCAATCGCACCGTTTTTCCCAGAAGCTGCTAGCGCAGAAATCAAACGAGAGCAGAACGGCGAAACCACCATCATTCGTCTAGTCAAAAAAGCAGGCACTAAAGGGAATTACCTAGAAAACATCATCAATGCTACCAATGAATTAAACCTATCTATTGCCCTTTCATGGCAACTAAAACAAATGGAAATTCGCGGAGAATTAACCTTAGAGAGATTGCTAAAAATTCAGCCATTACTGGAAAAGGCAATAAGTGAAGGTGAAACCTGGGAAGTTGAGATAAACCGAGCAATTTCTTGCTTAAAAGCTTGTCAATCAATTGCTTCAAATCAACCCATCAAAGGATATTAATTAAAACCCACCGATATGTGCAATTGCTCAATTCTTGAATCCAATGATGGGAAATCTTAAACAGTACCAACTGCCAGTAAAAGTAGGAGATTGCCTTGATTATTTACGTTCGCTCCAACTGCAAACAATTTTACTAGAGCTTTACGGAGAACTTTTTCCCATTCAATGGAGCCATTCTACTATCCCATTATTCCAACAATCTCATCCCACAGTATACACAGACCGAGAAATCGAATTTTTGCAACTGCTTAATACTTGGTTTCCCATTGAATATTACGAAGAATTGGAAACAATTGAGGAAAGATATACAGAAATTTATCTCTATCCGCAAAACATTAGTTGGTGGAATCAAACATTTGAGGAACTCAGTCAAGTAGAACAATTTATCATCAGTTTACTAGATTGGGGATACGAGCGAGAAAAATGGGAATCGGTTTTTGGTTTTAGCCCTAATTATACCGCTAAACCAGAACAACTTAACTGGGAAAAGTTAGAACGATTGTGCCAAACAAAAAAACCGCCATTACAATACTTTAGCAACGTAATTAGCATCATCGACCATAGTTCAGACTGCATCTGGCTAGACCTAACTGATGAAAGTTATGAATCGTTGGCTTGGAGTAAAGAGAATATCATTTACCTAAAAAGTCAATGGGAAAAAGCACTTGAATTACAGCAGCAAATGGCAGAATTTTCAGTTTGGTTTGAAACGAAAGTCGAACACAAAAAAGCCGCCTTGAAACTGTGGAACCAATCTAAAAAATGAACGTACCATTACCACCTCTAGACATTGGAAAACTGGTGCAAACGATTATTCCTCAAACCGAGTTGGGTGAAGTACGAGCCCAACTCTTATTTTTGTCGGGACAATACGTTTTGATTTACAAGGAACAAGAAAAAACCCATTATAAATTTGTATCGCCAGCCGCCATAGCAAGAGCTTTCACCAATACAGTAATTGATTCGGGTTGGCTTGATTATCATACCGTCCGCTGGGGACATGGTTTATCTGGGGAATGGTTAGTGCAGTACTACCCACCGCAGCAGTATCGAATTCTGTGTGAAAGCAATCAATGGCAAATTCCCCTACCTGCCTTCATATTCGTCGGCTATCGAACTAGGTACTGGATTTGGGCATCAAAAACTAAACAATTTGACCCGAATGCGGCTTTGTATGCCGCCCCCCTGCCTAACGTTTATGGCGATGGTGCAATTTGCTTTGGCGAACTGCATCCACCTGATTGTTCGCCAAGTCAAATCGGAGTAGCCTGGAAAATATTTTGGCAGAGTAATTTTAGCAACCATCTAATTCAAGGTAAATCAAAGCGCTACTCTCAAGACGTGCTTAAGCAGCTAATGCAGGTAAGAAACAAACGAATTTATCCCAGCAAAGACTTAGTGATTTTCAACAAATCTCTCGATGTTATTTGCCAAAGCATTACCAAATGAAAATTCCTCAATTTATAGAGTACAAAACGGCTTTTGATGCAAGTTTACCACCAATAACTGCTAGCGCACTCGAATATTGGTTATCCAGAAATGGTGTATTTGTTCGAGCACAGCGACAAGGAATAAAAGCTTGTTTCCCCATCACCAGTTGTCGCATTGCTTCCTTGGCAGTAATAGAACCATATTTCCAAATGGAATACCCTCGCGTACCGATGGAAATAACCAAATTGATGTGGTTACTTAGTGAGTCAGCAGGCGAAAATGAAATACTTTTTCACCTATCCTTTAAAACTGGAGGTTGGCATTTAGAAGTTCCCGCCCAAATTGCTACACCAACTAGCGTTACACCTTTAATCAGTTCGGTTAATTCATCTTATGAAACAGCATTGATTGAAGTGCATTCTCATGCCAACATGAGTAGTGAATTTTCGGAAGCAGATAATCGAGAAGAAACAGGATTTAGAATTTTTGCCATTCTAGGTAAGCTGAGAAGCCAACCGGAAATTAATACTCGCATTGGCATTTATTCTCATTTTTACTCAATTCCGGCACGTTGGGTGTTTGAACTACCAGAGATGCTAGCGGAAAAACTGCCAAATTAGAACATTAATTGTAGCTGATTTTCTGCGATAATCATTTCTCCTTACCACCACAAGAATCAGTATGGCTCAAACCTACTGATTCTTTCTGTCTTTGAAAATTTTAGTTAATCATGAAATACTATGATAGACCTAACTTACAGTAATTCCGTCCCAATTTTAACTCGTCATAGTCATCAAATTAATATTTGGATTGTTGGCACAGGAGGGACAGGAGGATGGCTAGTTCCTAACCTAGCTCGATTAAGCAAAGTCATGGAAACAAGTAGCAACAAGAAGGTTACTTGTACGCTGGTAGACCCGGATATTATTGAAGCGAAGAACATTCCCAGACAGAACTTTATTGAGAGTGAAATTGGCAGTAATAAAGCCTTAGTTCTAGCCACTAGATACAACCTAGCATTAGGCAGCAATTTAACTGCTATTCCCGAACCTTTCCATGCAGATTTATTAGATAATTGGTGGACGGGTTTAACGATAATTATTGGTTGTGTGGATAATGCAGCAGCCCGTTACCAAATCAGTCAATGTCTGGACTTGAATCAAAATAAAGAACCGGACATTTGGTATTTGGATTGTGGGAATCATGCCAATTCAAATTCGGGACAAGTGTTACTTGGCTCAACCAATGAATTCCAACTAAAAAATGCTTTCGACAACCCAGAAAATCCCAGTTTTTGTATTAATTTACCTTCCCCTACTTTGCAGCATCCTGAATTACTAAAACCGCTACCTGAAGAACTGAGTAATACCTCGTTTTCTTGTGCAGAAATCGCATTGCGTAACCAACAAGGATTATTTGTAAATCAACAAGTAGCTGCCATAGCCACAGAGTATGTAAAATCTCTTCTATTAACAGGAGCATTGAGAAGGTTTGCTACTTACTTTAATAATGATATTGGTTCAATGCGCTCGCGCTACATTTGTTCCCCAACTATAACACAATATAACAGAATATGAGCCAACTTTTTCACCTCGACACTGCTATGAGGAATCCAAATCAGTTACTCAAACTTCTAGAGTCAGAAAACCCAGCCTTAGAAGTAAGAGAGGTAATAGCAGTTTTTGGAGCCTCTCTTACCCAACCAAAATTACCTAAATTGCATCAATTTCAATTAGGAGATATTGTAACCCAAGGGCAATGTTATGGAGTAGTCACTGGATTAAATGAAACAGACCGACCCATAACAATTACTTGGGATGCAAATAATGATTCTGAACCTGATATATTTGCTTACACGCTGGACGAAATTCGGTTTTTGGGAATTGCAATTATTCCTCAATTAATCCCACTGAAAACAATTGTAGAGCTACCAGCAAACATAACTATTCAACTAGCCAATACTAAATTCGTCAAATTCAATCAAGCGAATCCTCTCTTAGTTGAAGAAGTTAGCGAACATCATTTGATTATCTGCTCTTTTGAAGAGCGATATCGGTTTCCTAAAGAACTGTTTCCGGGAAAGTTATTTGCCTGTATTGTAGATATTCCCATTTCGGCTCAAGTACCTAGCAATTTATCTTTAATAGCCCTAAAAAGTAAAGTTAAATTACATTTAAAAATGGCTAAGGCTGTTAACGATAATTTGTCATGCTTAATAGCAATGAAGAAACAACAATTATTTGAAGAGTTGGTTTTGGAATTAGCAGGCAAAAATTATGATACTGAGGAACTAAACGAAGTTTGGTCGGCGGTATGGGCAGAACAAATAGCCAATTTAGCTAAAGAACAAGGTTTGTGCAACTTTAAACTAGGTGAGCGGGTTTTGAAACAACGAGAAGGGTTAGAAATCTGGGGAACTATTGTGGAGTTAAACGTTGAATTAACACGACCTTTTCAAATAGAATGGGAGCAGGGAGAAGTACAGAATTATAGCTTAATTGAATTAAAATGTTTAGGGATTACTCCCCTCAAACCTGTCATCAAATTATCGCCTAATGTTGCTTACCAAATTAGTGAAGACGGTAGTTACTTTAAAGCTTGGATTGGCTTTCGTACCAAAGGATTAGCAAAAGCTTGGTGGCGGATAATTAAAAAGCAAGTGGGATACCTCAGTCATTGGCGAGAATGTTTTAGTGCTGAATTGAAACATACAGAAAAGCGTTATGAATGCGTTGTAGAAAAGTTTCGTCAAAAAACTGTAGCTAAACGGTTGTCAAATTTGCAAAAATTAGCAGAAATCAACTTGGAAGAAATGCCTCGTTGAACGGAAAGAAAAACAAAGCATTATACTAGCTCAAGAGACTCATTAATGGTAAAACTTAGTAAGAGTTAACTAGCATGAGTTTCGAGCAAGAATGAGTCCAGAAGAACAGCAAGAAATCCTCAAGTTACGTGCTTTAAACGTCACCCCTAAACAAATTGCCCGTAAATTAGGTTTGAAAGTATCAGAAGTAACTGCATTTATCAAAGAACAAGCCGAACAAACTGCAAGAGCGAAAGCTCAAACTGGTGAATTACCACCCATAGATAAATGTCTAGCTGATACCAGATGTGCTAAAAGGTTACTGTTTGAAGATAGTGATTCTCTTCAGAATGAAATCGGAGGTTTAGGGTTAGTTTTGGTAGCCAGAACTACTGGCTACAACCGCTATAGCGTTTGTACTTATTTGCTAGATTACTGGTGTTTGGGTTTAAAAGATACAATCGGACCTAAAGACTTTAACAGTAGTAAGTATCTAGAATTCGTGCAAAATTCATATATGAACTTTCCCCAAGGATACCAAGAGATTACTTTAGAACAAGCACAAGCAATAGTTTTTGGTGCAATTGATTATGCCAAATCATTGGGATTTAGCCCTCATCGAGATTTTGAACAATCACGAACACATCTAGGTGAATGGAATGGGGAAAGTAAACTAAAATTTGGTCGGGCTGGTAGACCTTTTTATATTAGCGGCCCTTACGATAATTTCCAACGAGTTATTAGTACTCTGGAAAAGAGTGCGGGAGTGGGAAATTTTGATTATTTCGGTGGTTTTGAGGTTTGAATGAGCCAATGAGTACATATAACATTTTGAGCCAAACTGAACGCCAACGGGTAAGTGATGGAGCAATTTTACCGATTTTGAGTGGTTGCGAGTCCTCATCTCGAAAACTGGTGCTAATATTGCCACAATTGGGAGATTTCGACAGCTTGGAGTATGCTTGGTGGTTGCAACGAGATGCCCAACAGCTGCAAGCACAAGGGATAGCAATTCGAGCAGTGGGGATTGGTAATCGCACTTCCGGTCAAAAATTCTCTAGTTTTACCGGATTTCCGGCAGACTGTTTATTTGTAGACTCTACTGCTCAACTGCACCAAACACTCAACTTATACTCAGGTTTATCCCTCAAACTACCGGGTTTATCGCCTAGTGCGAATGCTTGGTTTAACCTAATATTAATGTGTGCTGGAATTGGTAGTCCAGGGACTTTGGCAGAAGTATTTCGCGGATATAAAGGCGACGCAAAAGCACCTCAGTTAATTGGCGATGAAGAAATTGTACGGGCTGCCCCCCTGCCACCACTAAAAGGTTCATTCTTCAAATTGGCAGGTGGTAAAGGTTTTCAGCGTCCATTTGAGTTAGCAACTTTACGACTGCGAAATATGGCAGAAGTGTTAACTAACTGGAAAACATACGTTCCTAATTCTGCTTATCTTACTCAACGTGGCGCAACTTTCTTGTTTAATCAGCAGGGAGAATTGCTGTATGAACATCGCGACTCTGCCATCCTTGGCTTTGCTGCTGATATGAGTAATCCGCTATCTTTTCTCAAGAGAACCAACTAAAGTAAGCTAGCGCTTAAATCAAAGGTTGAAGAAATAGTAATTGAGTGAAATCAATGATACAAAATTTACTCAACCTAACCCAAACAAGCGATGCACCCCAGTTGACTTTTACTCCCCAACAATCAAAAGCTATCCAACAACTAAAAGAATTTTTGATTAGCCCAAACACAATATTTCTGTTATGTGGATACGCCGGAACCGGAAAATCGACAATCATCATTCAATTCATCAAAGAACTGCTACAACAAGGCAAAAGAATTGCTCTAAGTGCGCCCACCAACAAAGCAGTTAATATCCTGAAAAAGTTAGCAGCACAGCACCAAATTATCGGAGTAGACTTTTTGACAATCCACCAACTGTTAGGGTTAGGAATGGTCAGAAAAGAACAAGATAAAGTGCTAGAGCAAACCAACTCCAGTACCCTATACCTATACGATATTATCATTCTTGATGAATGTTCGATGGTAGGAAGAGAACTGTGGAAATGGATAGAAAAAGGATTCAACCAAACACTCTTCAATCGGAAAAAACTAATTTTAATGGGAGATCCAGCACAATTAAATCCCATTGGAGAAAAGCGCAGTCCTAGTTTTAATGTCATCAATCGAGCTATCCTAACAGAAGTAGTTAGACAACCAGGAGAAAGCCCAGTACTGGACTTTATTACTAACTGTCGCTCCTTCGTAAAAAGTCAAGCTAAAACTTCAATTTTCCTACCTCATTCTCAATACAAAAAAGGAGATAAATCGAATGGTGCTTTTAAAGTAACCAGCGAAACAATGTTAGACTATGCCATCAAAACAATCAAGCGAAAATTTGCTCTTCATCCCGATTGTTTAAGAATTCTCTGCTGGACAAACAAACGAGTAGATTACTACAATCAGATAATTCGAGAACAAGTCTACGGTTCGACTGCACCACGATTCGTTCCTGGCGAACGACTAATTACTAAAAAACCAGTAATAGCACCAGATGGCAAGACGGTAATTTTGCCAACTTCGACTGAATTTACCGTAAAAGAAGTAGAAATCAGTCAACATTATGGCTATCGAGTATGGCTGCTAAAAATTGTTACCGATGAGGGAATAATGCGGCAGATTTTTGTGCGGCATGAATCCGAATCCAACCGCTACGAAGCAGAACTAGAACAAAAGCTAAAAAGTGCCAAACGAAATGGTTTCTTGTGGCGTAAATACTATTGGTTCAAAGATGATTTGTTTGCCGAAGTCGATAATTGTTTTTCTTTGACAGTACATAATTCGCAAGGAAGTACTTTTGATGTAGTAGGAATAGATGGGGATGACCTTTTTACTCGCTTATTGGTAGGAAATGATGAGAGCAGAAAACAGAAATTAAAGGAGTATCATCGTTTGTGGTATGTATCAGGCTCCAGATGTAAAAAAAGACTATTATTTATCGCTCCTCAACCTCACAAAGTTGAGCGATTACTACCACGACAAATTACGCTTTTTTAACTAGGGAAGTAGGGAGTAGGTAACTTTGATTTGCTACTCTCTATTTCTTATTTCCTAATAATGACGACTGCTATCGCAGCGATAAGCCGAACCATTAAATTGCCAGAATTATGACAAGAATTGGACTAAAAAAATCAGTTAGAGCCAAAACAGTTGACTCTAGTATAACGTCCCCAGAACGTTCAAATGCAGATAGTGCTAAAAAACGACAAAAAAGTTCAAAGACTACCTCCACTAACCAACCAAAACCAACTGAACCGCTAGAAACTAGTTTATCCCAAACCGAACAAACCTCTGAAATATTGGCTCTACCAACACCAGTAGAAGCGATTTGCAATTCTAGAGAATTCAACGATTACGTGCAGGTACTTAAAGCGATCGTCCCTAACAATAATAACCATCCGATATTGTGCAACATTCTGATTGAAGCCGAGCCAAATTCCCAAAAATTACAATTGACTGCATACAACCTAGAATTTGGAATGCAAGTTAGCTTTGATGCCACAATTAATCAACCTGGTTCTCTGACATTACCTGTTACCATATTAGCTGATATTTTAGGAAAATTTCCTCAAGGTCGGCTGACAATAAACAGTGAAGTTACTATACCCAAAGGTAACAAAGCTGCAAACACACCACCATCCCTAACTGTCACTTTATCAATGCCAAGAAGTCGGCACGTTATTCGAGGAATAATCGCCAGCGAATTTCCCACAATTCCTCTAGTAAACCACAAGTTATTTTCTCTCCCAGCTAGCGTACTAATAGGGGTACTTAAAGGTAGTTTGTTTGCTGTTAGTTCCGATGAAACGAAACGAATTGTAACAGGGGTTAACTTTAAACTTAGTTATGATGCGGAACGTGGGATTAATCACCTGAGAATTTGGACAACAGACGGACATCGAATTGCCATGATTTTAGGATTAAGTGAGAGCAACAATGAGGCTAATCATTTGCTTACAGAAGCAGTAGAATTTACCGTACCTGCCAAAGTACTAAAGCTATTAGAACGCAATTTAAACTCGACAGAGCGGGTTGCTATCTACTACGATGGTTCGGCAGAGCACTCAGCAAAGTATGTAGCTTTTCGTTGTCAAAATTGGCAAATGACAACTCAATTGTTAGAAGGAAATTACCCACCATGTAACCAAATTGTTGACCCCTACAGAGGTGAGTTGAAGTACCAAATAATAGTGGAGCGATTAGCTTTAGTTAAGGCATTAGAAAGATTAGCAACTCACAGCGATAAATCCCACGTTACAGTAGGGTTAGAATTTGATTCCGAACAACAACAAATTCGAGCTTCAATTACTAATGCAGTTAGTTCCGGTCAGGAAATAATTGCTGCTAAGATTGATGGTGATAACTTGCGAGTAAAGTTAGATATTCGTTATTTAATCGATACAATGAAAGCAGTTACAACGTCAGATTTACGAATGCTCTTAGCTTCACCCTTGGCACCTGTCTTGATTGTACCTTTTGGTACGCCAATTTCAGGAGAAGCTGCAATCGAATCCGAATATGCAATAGCACCCCAAGAGTAGGTGAAAAAGGGAGAAGGATTTTTGACTTTTCCTACTCCCTTTTTCCTCTTAAATCAATCATTACTTTCTTCTGATTGAGACTGAGATACAAGTTGCTGAAAATCAGACAATGATTCAATAGTAACAGCTTGCCTATGCAACATCCTGAGTAACTCAGAATCTTGTACCAGATTAATAGCTTTTACCAACTCACTTGGCAGTTCTGTGAACCGGATTTCTAAAATTTCGATAATATCCTCTCGACGAGCTAAACGTTCAAAAGTAGTATCGTAACGCATTTGATTTTCCTCCTCAAAACGTTTGATTTCTTGAGTAAATCCACTTTCCAAATCTCCTGGTAATGTCATCATCCAGTCAATTAATCGGAACAACTCACGAATTTCAGCCCGATTATAACCTCGTTCAAACAGACTCTTGACAATGCTTAATTTCCACTCTAACCGTTCTTGAGGTTTTCCACCTGTCGCCTGTGTTTTCAGGTGCGCCATAACAATAGGAGCGAAAGGGTTAGTATTGGCTTCTAAAGTTTGCCAGTCCTGTTGATAGTCTAGCAATTTAACCATCGAAAACCTTAACAAAACCCTAGTTCCCCAAATGTCATAACTGTACTCTTGGGGTCGCCAAGATTTTTCTGAGTCGGCTAAAATAGCTAAACTCGCCACTTTTTTCCGATAAATACCGAAAATGCGACTATTATAAACATACATCCTTTCCGCAAAAGTTGATTGGTATTGACTTTGTACTTCTAAATGAATCAACACCCAAGTTTCCTCACCATTAGTTAACCAAACTTTCACTAACTTATCAGCTTCTCGCTGTCCTAATTCGTCATCCCGCATCACTTGTCTGAGTTCGTTATCAAGAAATTCGTGGGGGATTTTCCAGTCAATTTGTTCGTAGATATCCGGGAAAAAGAAAGCAATAAAAGATTTAAAGTAGACAGCGATAGCTTCTTGACAAGGATTATCATAATCATCCCGTTGTTTAGACATATAGTTCAATTTCTTTAGTTCAATTAAAAGTATACATTAGACAAAAGTTTCTCTTCCCCTAGCGGGGATTCTCTGGGAACTTTTATGAAAAACTGAAATAATGCACCAACCATTATCGCTCAAATATCGACCAAAAGACCTGGCAAGTTTAGTAGGTCAAGAACCAATCAAAATCGCCCTAACAAACGCAGTAACTTCTGCTAAAATTGCCCCAGCTTATTTGTTTACCGGGCCAAGAGGAACGGGTAAAACTTCAACCGCACGCATTCTAGCTAAATCGTTAAATTGTCTTAATTCGTCAGTTCCCACAGCAAATCCTTGCCAAAAATGTGCATCATGTAAAGCAATTGATGCAGGCAATAGTTTGGATGTAAGTGAAATTGATGCAGCTAGTCATAATGGGGTAGAAAATGCTAGAGAATTAATCGAACGCAGCAATTTTGCACCAGTAATTAGTCGGTATCGAATATTCGTTTTAGATGAATGTCACCAACTTAGTAGTAGTGCTCAAAATGCACTGCTAAAATGTATCGAAGAACCACCATCTCATGTGGTATTTATTCTCTGCACGACTGAAGCACACAAGGTATTACCAACTATTAGTTCGCGCTGTCAAACCTTTAACTTTAAAGCACTGTCTATGGAGGCAATTGTCGAGCAATTGTCGAGAGTAGCTGTTCAAGAATCTATTGCCATTACAGAGGAAGCAAATAAGCTAATTGCACGATATTCAGAGGGTGGATTAAGAGATGCTTTGCAATTGCTTTCTCAATTATCGCTGATGGGAGAAGAAATTACACCAGAGCGTGTAGTAGAAGTGTCAGGTGGGATTCGTTCTCATGATTTAGCTACGATTGTCAAAGCTATCTGTGCGGGTGATGTACTGACAGTATTACAATCAGCAAGAACTCTAATTGATAGCGGTAAAACACCGAAATTGATTCTGAGTAGTCTGTTGGCAGTTTACCGCGATTTACTGATTGTTAAAAGCGTACCCAAAAGTGAGAATGTAGTCGTCGGAACTCTGAATTATTCGCAATTACGGCAAGTTGCTAACGCTCTAGAATTTTCTAGCATAGATGCAGCTTTAATGCAGTTACAAAAATCAGAAAGTCAGTTGAGAGTAACAACTAATGGTGCTACTTGGTTGGAAGTATGCTTGCTCAATTTGATTCACAATAATCAAGAGCAACATAATCGAAACGGAAATGGTAAAGCTGGGGAATTGAGTTCCGTTTGGAGTCAGGTTATTGAAGCTACAAAACCAGCTAATCGCACCTTACTTTCTCGTGCCAAATTAATCAGTTTCAATGAGAGTAATTGCGTACTAGCAGTCCCCACATCTGATGTGAAAAAGTTTCAATCTAATATTGCATTAGTAGAACGAATTGTCAGCCGAGTATTGGGTTATCCAGTTACGATTGCGATTGAACAAAGGAAGGAACTGTCAGCATGATAACGCTATTAGTTGGCAACGATACTGAAGCGATTAAGCAAGAATTGGCAATATTAAAAGCACAAACTCATCCTCAGTGGCGAGACTTTAACATACATCAATTTAGTGCCGAACAATTAAGTGTTGCTATGATGAGTGCTTTTTCAATTCCTTTTGGTGAAGGTGGCAAACTGATTATCGTAGAAAACTGTGATTTCAAACAGTTTGGTGAAACTGGATTAGAGATGTTGCAACCTTTATCCATGTTACCCAAAACTACCCATTTGGTGTTTACGGCTAATTCGATTGATAAGCGACTGAAGGTAACTAAATATTTGTTATCGTTAGGGAAGCTCAAAGAGTTGGCTTTGATTCCACCTTGGCGTAGTGACTTAATCGAACAAGCGATCGCTAATACTGCTAAACAAATGCAGTTAACTATTGCTCGTGATGCTATGAACTATTTAGCTCAAGCTATTGGTAATGATACTACCAGAATGGTGAAAGAATTGTCAAAGTTAGCTGTCTATGCCGCAGGTGCAAAGATTACCAAAGAGCAGGCTATTGCGTTAATTCCCATCACCACAAGTAACAGTTTACAATTAGCTCAAGCATTACTCAAACGTGAAACTGTTGCCATTGTTCAGATAGTACGCGAATTACTATCTCGTGCTGAATTTCCTTTAGTAATTGTGGCTACTCTCATTACTCAGTTTAAGACTTGGTTGTGGGTAAAAGCAGCATTAGTAGCTAAACTCTCTGACTCAGAAATTGCTACTTTGTGCGGTTTAGGCAATCCAAAAAGAATGTATTTCTTACGACAAGAAGTAAATGAAGTTTTGACGAATTACTTGTCAAAAGCACTTTCGATGCTGTTTGAGTTGGAAGTTGAACTAAAAAGTGGAGGAAAGGCTGATTCCATACTGCCAGCATTGTTGAGAATTTGCCTTTCATGAACACCTGAATCTTTCTACATCTGCAAAAAACTTTCAGTGGCGCTATTGGTTAAAAACCAGTAGCGCCAACCAATAGCAATCGTACCTTGTTTTGAGGCGTTATGAGGGTAAACACAGGTTTCAATGTCACGGGTACGACAAGCCGACCGCAGTACCGATTTACCGATTCAGAGCGGAATCTTAACTATATTGTAACTTTTCGATATTCAGATCCCAACACGCTCCGATTGGAAATCTACCAAAATAATCGAGAGATTGCCAATGAATTGCTTACACGGGAATCTAACCAACTCATTAGGTGGGCCTTGATGCTCCCGAAAGCTGGCGCTCGTGGGTAGAAATTGCTTTTCCCTCAAAGTGCGGGGTAGAGAGGGATTTTGGGGATTGGGTATTGGGTTTTTGACTGCTAGGTTAAATTATTTGCTTTCTTAACTACTTCCTTTAACTCTTCACCATATTGAGTCGAATAAATTGGGTTTCCCGGTGACTGAGTATTCGTGCCAGCAGCGCTTGCTCGATATTTACAAGGAGAATTAACCGAGCGAGTGCATACACATTGCTGCCATTTGTCCTGCTTAATTTTTATTTTTTTCCGCCCCTATCGGTGGCGGTAAATAGAAGTAATCGCAGTCTACAGATGCAACCAGATTATCTAAAATTACTGGCTCAATTTGAGCGGGAATTCTCTCCTATTTCTCACAATCAATCGATAACAGAAAACCAATTGATTGAGGCTGACAATCTACTAGAATTACTAGGAGAAGACATCATTTGGCATGAAACAACGCCTGCAACCAATCCACTCAATAAAAACCTGCCATCTGATTTACCAAAAGAACTGAAACAAGCTTTACAACAACAAGGCATAAAACAACTTTATTCTCACCAAATTAAAGCTCTCAAAGCAGTGCGTCAAGGTCGAGATATCATCTTATCAACTACAACTAGTTCTGGCAAATCTTTGAGTGCATATCTTCCAATTTTAGAAGGAGTAATGCAGCATGATTATACCGCCTTAGCTTTTTATGGATTAAGAGCCTTAACATCAGACCAAGGTCAAAAAGTTGCCAACTTAATCAAATCTATTCCCCAGTTTGTACAACCTCAATTAGCGATGCTAACTGGAGATACTAGCAAAGAGGAAAGAGAAAGATTGTTAGCAACTAATCCTCAAATTATTGGAGCTACGCCGGAATTAATTCACTTTGCACTTAGAGGAGTTTATTGGAGTCAACCTTGGCAGCAATTCTTGAGCAAACTGCGTTACGTGCTAATTGATGAAGCACATACTTTTAATGGTGTTTATGGAGCAAATATGGCAGCTTTAATTCGTCGCTTAAAGTTGGCAGTTGATGGTAATGGTGGTAATTCTAATCAACTACAATTCATCTTTTTGAGTGCTACAATT
This sequence comes from [Phormidium] sp. LEGE 05292, assembly GCF_015207735.1. Lineage (GTDB taxonomy): Bacteria > Cyanobacteriota > Cyanobacteriia > Cyanobacteriales > Aerosakkonemataceae > Floridanema. Next base: position 7,942 of record NZ_JADEWG010000082.1, on the reverse strand, counting down.
GGTAATCCAGTAGAATTAGCTAGAAGATTATCTAGTAGGAATCGTCAACGTAATTCAACTAAACCGGATAGATTAGTTTGGATTAATTCCAGTGGAGCAGCTACACCTTCTCGACAGTTAATTGTTACTAAACCCAGCCATAATGCTAATCCAGATGCAGCGAGAATCATCTTGTTTTTATTGCAATCTGGACAAAGTGGAATTTGTTTTTGTAATGGCAGACAATCTATCAAGAATTTGTGGTCAACTTTACGACAGGAGGCGATTCAACAAGGTTATAGTAGCATTGAAAAACAAGTAGCTATATTCTATAGCAGTTTAACTAGCCAGCGTCGTGCTCAAATAATTCAACAATTAGAATTAGGTCAGATTCGATGTATTATCAGTACCAGTTCGTTAGAAGCTGGAATTGACTTACCACAACTGGATTATGTAATTATCAGAGGTTGGCCTGGTAGTTTACAAGCATTTCGACAAAGATTAGGAAGAGCAGGGAGAGTAAAAGCTGGTTTAGCTGTTTTTATTCCGATTGCTCAATTACCGCTTGATAATTATTTTGCTACACATCCTCAGTTGTTATTAGGAGCTCCGTCAGAACAAGTTAGCTTTAGTACTAATTACCCGATAGACTTAGCCAAACATTTGATGTGTGCCGCAGTAGAAACGGGAATTCCTGTTACTAAACTCAATTACTATTTTGGTAAATTGGCGCTTTCTATTGTCACAGCTTTGATGCAACAGGGAGTCATGCACAAAAGTCGTGGTCGATTATGGGCGAAAGGATTTCCCCATAAAGATGTTAACTTTCGAGGTGGAATAAACAGCAGCACAGTTCAATTGGTAGATGCGGAATCTGGAGAAGAAATCGAAAGTTTAAGTGCTGAAATTGCTATTCATAAAGTGTTTCCAGGTGCAATTTACCGAACGCAGAATTCGGACGGACAATTAGTAACTTATCGTTCGGAAACTCTGGAATTGGAAATGGGAAAAGCCCTATTGCAGTTAATTACAGAAACTCCGTTGTTTACGATTGCTGTCAATCGCGTTGATACCTGTATCCATCAAGAATTGAGTACGCCAAAAATTGTTCCTTTGCTTGTGTCAACCGGAGAAAGTAATGGTTCCACTCAAGTTCCGTTATCAATACAATTGAGTTTAGGTTGGGGTGAAATTAGTCAACAAGTGACTGGGTATCAATTACTAACCAGATCATACAAGTTAACTTGTTTGCAGAAGAAGTGTGTAAACTATAAGGAAGGATTGAACGAACGTACTCATTGTCCAGCTTGTGGTAAACTGTTGCGGAAAGCGGAGTTAACAACGGTACTTAATGAAGTTGAATTTGAGCGATATTATGCTATCAAGTTTAGTACTCCTGTTGTCCAGATTAGTGTTAGCGAATCAGTTAATCGATACTGGCAAGAAATTGTAGTTCGGACTCGCACTCAATTGTTGCAAACCAAGCAACCAATTCCGACAAATTATCAACAACTGTGGGAATATCCAGCGCAGTTTTTAGTAATTCATACTTTTGGACATCAGATTTTAGCAGCTTTGCCATTGGTGGTATTGTCTGGGATGAATGATGTGAGTTTTCGAGTAGAAAAAAGAGGAATTGCAGATTATGTTGGTTTATTTTATGACCGGGTTGAAGGTGGTTCTGGTAGTGCGGAGGCAATTTTTAAGCAGTTGCCAAAACTTGCTAAAGTGGCAGGTGAATTAGCTCGGAATTGTGAATGCGAATCCGGTTGTCCTAAATGTTTGATTCAATCTGGTTGTCCTGATGGTAATAAAGGTTTGCTCAAAGAAATGGGGCTGCTTTTATGTGATGCGCTTTCATTATCTGAAGCATAATTAATCAAAATTATTACAGGTTAAACTGAAGGTAAAAGCATTACCAAAAAATGCTTTTACCTGATTTTTCGTTAGGAATTGCAATACCAGTAGGCATGAGTAATTTACTCGTTCGACATTAATTGAGGAAACTTCTGATTCAAACTTTCATTAAAATAGTGCTGACACCAAAATTCAGCTATTTCTAACAACATTGGCACAGATTCTGAAGTTATACCCGTACCAGATATCGGTGTATAATATTCCACATATTCTCTAGCAAGTTTATAAGCCCAGTAAGGAAAATCTTGCTCTACAAAACAACGCAGAGCATATTCTAATTTTAGTAAATTTCCACTACGAACAAATCGTACTGTTGTCCAATGAACGCGCCGATAGTCATCTCCTTGTAAGCTATCAATTTGTCTGAGTAATTTAAGTAGAGATTGCTGATTTTCATAAGTAGGATTTTCCAGGTTAATTTTCATCAGCGCCAACGCTTCATTCATCAATTCTTTTTGCTGTAACCATTCTTCATCGCTGAATTCTTCGGGACACTCATCTTGATTCATTTGTTCTTGTACTCGTTTAGCAATGTAAAGAGCAAATTCTTCGCTAGCAATTTTATCTGTGCAGATACTTTTAATACTGGTCAGCCGAGTAATGGATATAGCAAATCGAGTAGCTTCAGCTTCTTTAGCTGTTTGAATCCATTTTTTGATTTTATTATCTACAGTAAGTTGTTGGTTTTTTTGTTTCATTTAAATCCTCTTCATCATTTAACAGCTTCATTTGTAAATCGATTTTCTTAAGGAATTTGTTCTATGATTTGTTTGACTAATTCAGAAGCTGAATCTAATTGATTTAGATTTACATTCGTATAGTAGTCAGGCATCCGAGCAATTTTTCTCACCACTGTTGCTAAATCTGCATTTCCTTTTCTCGCTCCCAACCCATTAATAGAACATTCGATTTGTCTTGCGCCACTGTTGAGAGCAGCTATTGAATTTTCGACAGCCAAACCTAAATCATCATGACAGTGAACTGAGAGAGTAATGCGACGATCGATCTCCCCCACCCGTTGCTGTATCATTTGAATTAGTTGAGCAAATGATTCTGGGGAAGCTGTTCCCAAACTATCAGGAATGCTGATGGTAGTTGCTCCACTAGCACAAGCTGTTTCCACCGCCTGACATAAAAAATCTGGTTCGCAGCGGGTAGCATCAAACGCCGACCATTCTACATCTGCACAACAGTTTTTTGCTGTAGTCACGCTTTCTCGAATCCGGGCTAGTGTTTCTGCTTGACTCAGGAGCGAGCGCTCTTTTAAATTTACAGAAGTGTAAAGATGAATTCTGCCTCTTAAAGCAGGTTTAATTGCCTGGGCTGCCACCATAATTTCTGCAAATTTATCGCTAGCTAAAGCGCAAACAATCGAATCTTTTACAAGTTGAGCCACTTGGAAGACTGCGGCAAAATCTTTCTCTTTAGCTGCCGGATATCCCACTTCAATTACATCAACCTTCATGAACTCTAAAAACTGAGCCAATTCAAGTTTTTGCTCCACATTAATTTGCACCCCTGGCATCAATTCTCCATCGCGCAGCGTAGTGTCAAAAATGATGACTTTATTTCCTATGCCTTCAGCCATATTGCGCCTCGCGCCAGTCCTCGCTCAACAAAAACGTAGGTGTTCCAGTGGCGCAACCGCCACTTAAGTTTCAGAACTAGTATTCATTCTGAAACTATGAAACTGCTAACTTTATCAGACTTTCAACCAATTAAAAGTCACAAATCCACCTCTTCTTTAGTTCCTAGCCAAATTCAACAACAATTCCAGTTACTTGTCAAACAAATGTTAATGGGATTGCCAGTAGAACCAATCCTTGACAATTATCCTCAATTTCAACAATGGATTACATTGTTAAAAGAATTAGCACCTAGTCTATTTGTTCCTCAGAAAAAGCTTTTTGTTGACCTAACAATTACCGCTCGACTAGAGTTGAATTTGGATGCAAACAATACTTCTTCTCCTTCATCTTTCCCACTCATTGAAGTGCAGACAAATATAGGAATTATTAAAGGCAGAAAGCGGCTATTTGAATGGGGAATTCGTCATCCTAGTCTAAGTTATTCTGACCGAATTAAATTATGGGTAGCGACTGAGCATTTTCAAGTAAATCCTGATGAAATGCAACTGATTGTTTTAGCACTGCATCCGACAAGAACTGCTCAGAAAGTAGTATTTAATTGGGATAGCAAACAACATAAGCTCACCCGCAATTGGTTAGTTAAGAGAATGAAACCATCTATTGCTACCAATAAAAAAAATACAGAGGCAGCACTCACTCTAGCAAAAAGCCTAGACCAAATCGAGGAAATACCGCTATGAACTAATAAGAAATAATTAAAATTTACTGTTATTTCCTGAAAGATTGTGCTAAGAATAGAACTCTTTCTTTTACCGAGCAACCGATAGCATTTGTCAAGGTTGCCGGAAAAGTTTGTTCGTGAAACAATTATTTGGAGAACAAATAAAAATGTCCGTCAAAATTGATAAAAAACCAAAAACAATTTTGATTGTGGAAGATAACCCGATGTTGCAGGTAGGGCTGCGGCACGCACTTTCTGCTCAACCTGCTTTTCAAGTCATCGGACAAGCGCAGGATGGTCTACAAGCAATGAATGCAGCCGTCGAACTCAAACCAGACATTGCTTTAGTCGATATCGACTTGCCAGGAATGGATGGTATTACACTGACGCAGCGAATCAAAGAAATACTACCTAACACCCAAGTAATCATTTTTACTCACTACACCAATCGAACCAAAGTGATAGCTGCGTTAACTAGTGGGGCTAATGGATACTGCGTTAAAGGTGTTAGTATTCCTCAACTAGAAGCAGCAATTACCGCAGTAGCCGAAGGAAACTTTTATCTAGATGCGAAAATTGCTGAGTGCTGGCTGCAAAACCTCAGACAACCATTACCCGACGGTGAAGAATTAGAAGAAGTGAAATTGACTGCACGGGAATTGCAAGTTCTACAACAATTGGTTGAGGGGAAAAGCAACACGGAAATTGGTCTAGAACTGGGGATTAGTGCCAACACGATTAAAGGTCACGTTCAGCAGATTATTCATAAACTGAAAGCAAGCGATCGCACCCAAGCCGCAGTCAAAGCTTTACGCTTGGGGTTGGTTTAGCATTAACGGTAGCGTAAACCAGAAACTTGCTCCTTGACCTAAGTCACCAACCACACCAATTTGTCCACCGTGCGCTTCTACAATTTGCCGACAAATATAGAGTCCCAAACCCGTTCCCGGACGACGTACAGAGTTAGTTCCCCGCACGTACAAATCGAATAAGGAAGCACATTCAGTTTTTGGAATGCCCACACCATTATCCGCAACGATGACACGCAGCATTTTTTTATTAGCATCTACCAGGGCATCCAATGTCAACATAAAACCAGATGGATTGTATTTGACTGCATTACCAATCAGATTTTCAAACACTCGCCAAAGTTGTTCGGCATCAGCATTTATCAAAGGTAAATCGGCAGCAATCCGATAAGCAACAACAACCTGAGACTTGGTTAACATCGGTTCCCAGTTTTTCAAAATACGACTGGTCAAAGCGTGCAGCGATATTGGTTGCAAGTTCAACGGATAGCGCGACGTTTCTAATAGCTGCGTTTCCACTAAAGAATCAATCAGTTGAAGTTGGCGAGTGCAACTATCCAACATTGTTTCTACAGTTTGCCTGTCGAGTACAACATCTACCGTAGTATTTTTTAGATAACTTTGCAGTAACAACGAAATTCCGGTGACAGGATTTCGTAAATCGTGAGAAACAGCATGGACAAAAACTTTCAAACGCCGTTCTGTCTGCTGTCGTTGTTTAATTTCCTGTTGTAGTTGAATATTCTGTGTAGCGAGTTGTTGATTCTTGGCAAATAGTTGCTGTTGACAGCGACGCATCGCTAATTGCTGTTCGACTCGCGCTACTACTTCAATCGGTTCAAACGGTTTGGTGATGTAGTCAGCACCCCCGACTCCAAACCCTTTGACTTTATCAAATACATCGTCGGCAGCACTAATAAAAATAATCGGTATTTTTTTGGTAATATCAGATGCTTTGAGTCGGGCGCACACTTCATAACCATCGAGATCTGGCATTCGGATATCCAGTAAAATTAGGTCGGGCAGTTGCAAAGCGATCGCTTTCAATGCTCTTTCCCCATTTACCACTTTTCGTACTCGATAACCATGTTCAACTAGCATAGATGATAACAACCGAATGTTATCAGGAATATCATCAACTATCAAAATATCAGGTGGAACCAAATGTTCAGTCATGAATTACACCGCTAATTGCTTTGTTTTTTAGGAGTTCCCGAATCTTGCCGACAGTTTGATTTGATTGGACATCAGCCGTAGTTACTGGGTCGCTAGGGTCGTGAGGATGGGGTAATAATTGTTCGGCAGCACGAATTCGACGATCTAGTTCCTCATCAATATTGAGTACCTGCTTAGTTTTCGGGTCAACTGATTGCCCAGAAGCTCGTTTCTCTAGCTGAGGTCGAATCTTGCTATCCCAGAGTACTTCTGATTGGAGAGCGCGTTGGCGGTCGCTAGGCTTAACTGGAATCTTTAAGGGATAGGGAAACAGAGCTTCCGTACCAGAACTATAAGCAGGAGAGGTAATTACGCACTTACCTTGCGGAAATCGCAGAATTTCATCAGCACTAATCAACGGTTTCTTTTGCAATTGTTCGTTCCAATTGACAGAACGGCTAGTATGTTGACCCATCGAACTACCCGTCGAGCGATTTTTCACCAGCACTTCCACTTCCCCATAGCGTTTAGAATATTTCTCTGCCGTGTCGTAATCGCCCGGATTGAATAGCACATGAGTTGATAGAGCACTAGCGATCGCTGCTCCCTTTTTATCCCCATAAAGGTTATACAATTGATTCAAACTTTGAATACCGACAATCGGTACACCGCCAGCACTGCGATATTCGTTAGCCCATTGATCCATGCGCTCGAATTTGAGCGAAGGAAATTCATCCAAACAGTACACGAAGGGGTCTTTTCTTGGTTTGGATAGATTACTGACAACGCACAAGTGGATGGCGGCTGCTAAAAGTGGGCCGACTACGGCACGTCTTTGGTCATCTAATTTAAAAATGATGCACTTTTTCCCTGATAAAACAATGGGGATAGTACTTTGACCGATAAAAGCTCTTAGTAAATCTTTTTGAATGAAAGCCGAATAAGTTGCTTCGGCTGTAGCTTTGATACCTGCTACAGTTTTTTCCGCATCTTTGGAACTTAAAAGTTGAGAGAAACTAGCAGCAATCCATCGATCCATTTTCAGGGGATGACCTTCAGGACGATGAACTGTATGATGAATGCGTTTGACTAAATCTGGTAGTTGAATAAAGGCATAGACCATTGCTAAATCTGGGTAGGGACTACCTTTAGCTAGCTGTACCAGTCCCTTAGCCATTAATTCACCAGCTTTCTCAAAAAATTCGTTACCTTTGCTTTCTCCCAAACTGGCATTACGCGCAATTACCGAACCAATTTCTGCCGCCATAACTGCATCTTGAGCATCTCTCATAAAGTCCAGGGGGTTGATTACACCTGAATAACTTTCCCCCGGTGCAAACACTTGCACGTCATAACCGTAACGAACAGCTAAGGGAGCGTGTAATTTCATTTGCTCGCCTTTTTTATCGTAAATAATCACGGGAAATCCTTGTTGGAATGCACTTTCAACTAAGCGGTCAACGACGCTAAAAGTTTTTCCACTACCTGGTGCGCCAATTACTAAAATACCGCGTTCGGCATGAGGGAACCAAACAGTAGGAGAAGCATTAAGCAGGGTTTGGAAATAAGCACTTACACCCTTCAATTTACCAGGTAGCCAATAACTGGGAGTCCCACTCCATAAAGTTACAGGCTGTCGTTTTTTGGTTCTTCCGTACTTACTGTGCTAAATTATTAGGGAAGTGTTAAGCATCAAAGAGATGAAGAATAGATTACTGACTAAGTTGCTAAACCTACCAGGAGTTATAGTAGAAGAAAGTCAAGAAACAGAA
>NZ_JADEWG010000081.1 GCF_015207735.1 [Phormidium] sp. LEGE 05292 | reverse complement strand
TCCCCCTACCTCCCCATCCCCCCACTTCTTCCCAGTTGCCACAATTTGCTCAAATTACCGTTAGGGATACAGGCAAAGGCATTAATCCAGGCTTTCTCCCTTACATCTTTGAATCGTTCCGCCAGGAAGATGCTTCGACTACTCGCAAGTATGGAGGATTAGGGTTGGGGTTGGCGATCGTCCGTCAGTTGGTAGAAGCTCACGGTGGTACAATTACCGCTGACAGTCCCGGTGAAGGATTGGGAGCTACTTTTACCGTTCGGTTGCCCTTGCTGAATGTGGCACCAGAAAGCGTGCCAACAGAAGAACTGCAAAACCAAGAAGCCGATCTCACGGGATTTCGCATCCTCACAGTGGATGATGACTCTGATGCACGTCAGCTATTAACCGAAATCCTTACCCTATATGGTGCAGAAGTTCTCAGCCTCACCTCGGCATCGGAAGTGCTGGCAAATCTGGAATCCTTTCAACCCGATGTATTAATCAGCGATATTGGGATGCCCGAAGTCGATGGCTATTGCTTGATCCAACAGATTCGGGCTTTATCACCAGAAAAAGGTGGGCTGATTCCTGCGATCGCTTTAACTGCTTATGCCAGAGAAGATGATTACCATCGAGTCATAGCCAGTGGCTATCAACGGCACGTCACTAAACCCTTGGAACCAGAAAAGTTAGTTCAAACGGTTTTGGCGATCGGGCAAAGGAAACATCTCTAATGCAAGGGGACTGGGGATTAGGGACTAGGGACTGGGATTACTTATAGTCTTTTCAGGACGGAGATGCGATCGATGATTTTTCTCATAAAAGTATTTATAATGGGAAAATATAGGCACTTAATTATATAAATTCCAAAGATAGGCGATCGCTTCAATTTCGATTCAGGTGTTTCAGACAAATGACTATTACACTCCAATTAAAACCAGAAATAGAAGCTCGTCTGATTGCCCAAGCACTTTTGCAAGGTGTATCAGTAGAACTTTATCTAGAATCTTTAATTGAGAATTCTTTGGTTAATCAGACAGAAATAACCTTTTCTGAAACTGCAAATTATGAGGAGTGGGAAGCAGCACTGAAAGATTTGATTAATAGTCCTTTTTTTGTAGCACCTCCGCTTTCCGATGCAGCTGTTAGCCGAGAGAGTATTTACACCAGAGAAGATGAAATGTTAGACATATTTGGTGGATACTAATATTTTGCTGCGTTTGGTACAACAGAATAACCCGCTACATTCTGATGCTCTAAATGCAGTAGTTTTGCTCAAGAAAAAAGGCGAAGTTCTCTGCATTATTCCCCAAAATTTAATAGAGTTTTGGGCTGTTGCTACCAGACCTATCAATAGTAATGGGTTAGGTTTATCTACTGAACAAGTATTACAAGAAACACAAAAACTCAAGAACATATTTGTTTTGTATCCTGATATACCCGCAATTTTTTCTGAGTGGGAACGTTTGGTTATTAAACATCAAGTTATGGGAAAACAAGTTCATGATGCACGCTTAGTTGCTGCAATGTTAAGCCACAAAATTACACACCTACTAACATTTAATATTGACGATTTCAAACGTTTTTCAGAGATAATAGCTATTGATCCGCGAAATGTCGTATCCTCGTAGAGGTCTGCAATTCCCGCAAAGGCTGCACCCACTGGACATCATTTTTATTTGTAAGAATAACGAAGCTTGTCTAGGGTTCTGTGAGGTATTAAAATCTTCACGTAATTATCCGAAAAACCCAAGTTATATGTAGGGTGCGTTACGTTGCACTTTTCTTAAATGCCGCAGGCTATAAGCACCCTACGAAATTACGGGATTATTTGGATAATCTGCGATAAACTGTGGCTAAAGCATCAGCGTCTCCTACATTTCCAGGGAACAAAACTACTGGTAAATTAGGAAATAGGGGATGATTTTCCGGGGTTCTTACCATCGAACAACCTGCTAAAATTTGCCCTAACAATCGGGCCGAAGTTAAAGCTAAACCTGTACTCAAAACATCGTTTGAGGTAATCCCACCTTTACTGATTAAAAAACCAATATCTTTAGGTAAACCTCGCACTACATCCATTAATAGACTTGAAACTTCTATGCCAAACTTTAACCGAGTTTCGGTGTCGGGAAAGGTGAGTTCTTGACGACTGGTGTAAACTATAGGAGTTTTCCCTTCATTGTGAACATTATGCACAGTTTGCAATGTCTTTTCTAACAAAGCTGCACGTTGCACCCCCCTTTGTCCCCCCTTATCAAGGGGGGAAACAGCTTCTCCCCCCTTGGTAAGGGGGGATTCAGATTCCCCCCCCTTATTAAGGGGGGGTAGGGGGGGATCATCATCTAATAAATGAGAAACATCTACTTCAATTCCTACAATACCGGGTTCTTGTAAGAGTTTTTCCAATTGTTCGGTTGTTTTTTTCACATGGGAACCAACTATTACCGCGCCTGGTTTCCCTTCTCTGACATATTCTGCCATATCTTCAGCGGCGATCGGTTGCGGAGGCAAAGCCGCTAAAGCTGTTAAAATGCTGGCAGCACTGCGAAAGAGAAAACGTTTTCCTTGACTCGCAGCGGTGAGAATGTCAGCGGCGAACTTGTTTAAATCAGCTTGAGTTTCGCCATCGACAACGCAACATTGATTTCCCGACAGCTGCATTAATCGTTCTACACTTCCTTTGGGAATGTCTTTTAAGAGAAATCTTTCTACCGTGTTTGCGGAAATTCTGCCTTTGGTTTTTTCTTCGACGTACATTGGCAAGTAACTGTGATGATAGGCGAAGACGGAATCTTTGGCAAATTCGGTTTCATGGACGGGAGTGGGAGAGCCGTTAACTATCAAATAGTGTACGCTGTCGATCGTGATTCTTCCACCCTCGAAAAATGCGGGAACGAGAAAATGTGCGTCAAAGGGACCCAGTTCTTCGGCAATTACGTCTGTTTCTACGGGATAATGTCCGCGTAAGGTGGAGTCGGAACGACTGACGACGAGAAAATCTTGAATCTTTTCTGCTTCTATGGCAATTTTCAAGTTATGGCAAACTTCTCGCGTGACTTGCGCCGCTGCTTCTGGTGTTAGCGCCCTGGTGTTGGTTAAAACAAAGAAGATGGGCGAGTCGTCTTTTAACCCTAGTCGCAAGGTGTCTACATCCCAGCGTGTCAACAACAAACAGCTGTGGACGGTTTGCGAACCAGTGGGGTCATCATCGAGGACAATAATTTTAGGTTTGCTGGACATTTTTCACTTTAACGCTGATTTAGCAATTTTCTCATTTCTTCTTGTACAGTAAGGCTAATTTGCCAAGACTCGTTGAGTAATCTTCCGTATTCATCGGCGCTAGCATTGATTTGTAAGGCTTGTAATGCGGCTAGGTTGTTGGTTAAAAGTTCGGTGTTAGTGGGGAGTAGCTGTTTATTTTCGCGCAAAATGCGATCGCTTTTCAACGCCCGCACCAAATCTTCCCGCGTCAGTTGCAATGCAGCAATCACTTGTTTTCTTTCGTCTAAACTACTGCTATAGTTGCTGACTGTTTCCAGTTGGTATTTGATATCTATTGCTTTAACTACGGCGTGATATTTATCAATTTCGTCTAGCAAGTTTACTAGTAAGTCTGGACTATGCTTTTTTAACCAAATCAACCGCCCCACTACAATAACAATGGGAAATAGAACTATTAATAAAATTGCCCATTTTAATGATGCGCCTCTAGTGGGTAAAATAATAAATACATAAACAACTCCCAAAAGAATTGGTGTCAGTGCCAAGGCAATAGAAATTTCATTTAACCAAAAAGTCCATTTTTTATTGGAGTCCCTTAAAGTTGAAGGTCGAAAAATATCTTCGGGGTCAATTCCAGTTAAATGTTTGATTTCCCCCAGAGATATTTCTAAACCTAACAAATCCTGCTGTAATAAATTGCTTTTATTCATTAAATCGTTCACCTTTTAAATGTTTCATTTCATCTTGAATACTCATGCCAATCTGTAATGCTTCATTTAAAATTCTGCCGTATTCACTAGCTTGTTCGTCTACTTGTAATGCGGTTAAAGCCTTTAAGTTATTGGCAAATAAGTCAGGATTTAAATTAATAAATGCTTGATTTTGTCTAATGATTTTTTCAGTTTTCAAAGCCCGGACTATATCTTCTCGCGTTAACCGCAAAGCTTGAATTACTCGTTCTCTATCTTTTAACTTGACTCCCGGATTTCCAGCAGCTTCAATTTGGTCGTTAATATCAATACTTTTGATTACTGAATTATATCTTTCTACATCATCAATCAAACTAACGAAATGTTTATTTTTTTGAGTTATAACTATTCTCTTTAAATCTTCAAATACTAAGCCAATGGCAAAAAATAAATGGATAACAATTAAACTAATTCTGTAATTTGGAAAGCATATAATTAACAATAAACAACTGATTATAAGTAATAATAAAACTACAACAGATGTAAAAATTTCCTGAAAAATTTTCCGCAGTTTGAAAGGTCTTATTACGGCATTTACACTTATACCACTGAGGGCTTTTAACTCTCCTTTGGTAATTTCTAAACCCTGTAAATCAGGTTGCATTACTGTATGTGTTTTTCTCATTCGTTGCCAGTGTGGAATCATAGAAACTCTAGTAAATTACTTTTTCTATTTTATGTAATCTTATGGGTATAACATTGGGGTTAACTAGCAATTGTAGTTAACCCCAATTTGTTGAGCAAAACATTTACCAAAGGGCGCGAATACGTCTTTGATTGGTTGTATCTTGAGCTACACAACCTGTAAAAACCACTTGATTTTCGACTTGGATAAATGCTTCATTACCTTTAGTAAAGAGAGTGGTATTATTGTTTGTGTAACGAACACCGGAAGCAGAGGGAATTTCTTTGAGAGTTAGGGTTTGATTTTCACCAAGCTTAACTTGTGCTGTTTCTGGGGAATATTGCGCCTGGAAAGTTTTACCGTTGCTACATTGATAGCGATGCACTTGCTGTTGCTCGGCGGTTGCTGGTAAAGTAGCGATCGCCACAACCATTGGTAGTAGAAAAGCTGCGAGTTTAATTGTTTTCATAACTTTACACACCTGCACACAGCAGTTTAAGTTCCTACTCTAGCTTACGATCGCTTTTGCCAAACGTGGGTAATTTCTTAGGAAATATTTAGCTAATCCAGACTAAGCCTCAAAAAATTCCTCCGCTTTTTGCCTATGTTCTTCTGTGAGATTACCGCTGATAGCTGAAAGTGCTGTTGTTATCACTATAATATCATCAGTGAAACCTAGCCCTGCCACCCATTCTGGTATAACATCTTCTGGTAAGAATAAATAAGTCAAGGCAGCAGCAATTATCCCTTTTACGTAGGTTGGTGTTTCTTTGTCTTTCATGCAATAATACATAGCGATCGCATCTTTGCTAAAGGGCACTTTACCAACCACAGATTTAAGATTGCCAAGGAAGTCATCTAGATGAATTCCTAAAGTAATTTTACCCTTTTTAACATCCTTAACCGCACCAGTTAACACTGAAGCTACTAATTGCACAGGTTTGCTGCCTAAATTTTTAATACCGTCACCAACACCATCTAACTCGGCGTTAACTGTTTGAGAGTTTTTTGTTGTTTTTTTTTAGCTTTTTTAGCTGCTTTTTTGGCTTCTTTCTCTGCCTTTTTAGTTTCTTTTTTAGCTTTCTTCTTCGCCTTTTTTTCTTGTTTTTCAGCTTGCTTTAAAGCTTTTTTACCTGGTTCTAATACTTTATTTTCAGCCTGTTCCTTTACATCTTCCACCACTTGAGATGCTTTTTTAATACTTCCGTCGAGTAATGATTCAATATTCATAACTTAACCTCGCTTATTAACAAAATTTTCCCTTCCGGTTTTCCAAAAGGGTGTATCCTTAACCTTAGCTTAACTTGATAGCAAATGGTTTCTTCCCAAAGTAAAAAACTAAAAATCATGCTTATAGATGAAGTAAATAAAGTTAATTGAGTTTAAAAGTATTACTTTTGATAGTTGACAGAAAAATTGTATAGTTTGAGCGCTCGCTAACTTTAACTATAGATGAGGAGTGCGATCGCTGGAAAGAACGAAACCAAACTTTCCTAATTTTAGCAAGCAGAATTAGCTTTGTAATTCTGAATTTACATAAGGGTCTACATTAGGATTTTGATAGGGTTCAGGATCGGAACTGACGTAAGGTTCTACGTTAGGATCTGCAAAAATTTTCGGTTCACGATCTTTGTAAGGGTCTACATTAGGATCGACAAAAGTAGCAGGATTTGGATCGGTATAAGGTCGAAGATTTGGATCTGTTTCCGGCGCTGCTTTTGAATGTTTTGGGTTTAGTTTTATCATAGTTACCCTCCTTTTATTTTATATTTATTTTAAAGAGTCAATCGAGTATATTCCTCTTTCGTTGGGTATTATTATTCTCTCTTTGTTAATCTATCGAAAGAAACAGAAGCAAATAAAATATTTCAGGCTGTAGGTTGATTTCGCCGCCGAATGCGATCGGGAAATTCTGGGACTAAGGAAGATTTGTTTATTTGTTGTTGGCGATCGTACCTTTGATCAACACCTGACTCATAGCAATTTAACCCCTTCTACCCGACCCAATTTAGCATCAAAAGAAGCGGTTTCTTGGCATCCAGCTATTTGATTGAGTCGGGTAATTAGGTAGTCTGAAAAATCTGCATTACCAAACTTCATTTGTTCGATCGCCCATTCGATAGCTTCTCGATTTTCAAAGACAAAAATATTAGCTTTTAAAATATTCTCCAGTGTGTCAATGAGTTTTTCTCGGCTTAGTTTATATCTGCTTCGCAAAACCTAAACCACTTCACAGAGAACAATATTGTTAATCAAGCAAGGTTCATTAGCTTGCAAAGCTTCATTTATGTACCGATCGGCTATTTGCCATTGCTGTTCGTCATCCCGCACTAAAAAGCGCAGAACTACGTTAGTATCGAGTCCTTTCAAGCTGACTCTCCTGCACACTCAGAAATCGCTTCATCCATTTCTTCTAAAGAAACAGCTTTTCTACCTTCTTCATACAACATTCCAGATAATTCTCGGACATCAATTTTGGCTGTTTCTTTAGGTTGCACTTGTTGAGTTGGCAAGTTAATCATTAGTTGCGCTGTTTTTTCCTCAATTTTAGCTTTTCTTTCTGGTGAAATATCTTTGATTAATTCGTTAAATTTATGATGTCCTGTCATAATAAGCCCTCCTGTTATAGTTCTTTCAAGTATTCATCGTACAGTCGATCATCAACAAGGAATTATTTTTTACTTGTCAGGTATTTTATTATAGCAATATTGTGATAAGATAAATGTGAGTTATATAAATTAAAAACTGTGCCTGAAACACGAGTTGTATTTTATCAAGATGAAAAGCGTGAGGTTCCAGTTCTTGAATGGCTCAAAATTCTGCTAAAACAAGATCGCAAAGGTTATGCAAATTGCGTAGCTCGAATTCAGCTATTGGTTAGTTCTGGTTATGAACTTCGACGACCAATAGCAGATTACCTGAGAGATGGAATTTATGAGTTACGAGCAAAGCATATACGGGTGCAATATCGGATTCTATATTTTTTTCATGGGCAGAATGTGGCGATTTTGGCTCATGCTATTACTAAAGAAGGAGATGAAGTACCGGATAGCGATATCGATCGAGCAATTAAACGGAAAGAGCAATTTGAAACCAGCCCAGAAGCCTATACTTATGTAGAGGAAACAGACAATGGCGATGACGAATGATGCACTAAAAATTCTTAACAAGATGACTGCAGACGATCCTGAAATAGAGGAAATGGTGAGAGAATCATCTTTGAATGCAGAGTTAGCACAGCTTATTTATACTGCGAGAAAGCAAGCTGGATTAACTCAACAACAACTTGCCGATCGCATTGGTACAAAACAGTCAGTAATTGCGCGACTTGAAGATGCGGACTATGAGGGACATTCGCTGTCAATGTTGCAAAAAATTGCACGGGCGCTGAATCAACGTTTGGAAGTTAAGTTGGTTGGGAATAGCGATTTAATGCAATGATTATAAAGATAAAGAGGGCAAGCACGAGTACCCTCTTTATCTCATATATTACTCTGCGTTATCTGACAAACCAGAGATTTACAAATGCTTCTAACTTATCTGTAAGGAATCTGATATTCAGGGCAAACAGCATCTACTTGTATTTCAGAATAGATCATTACTTCTCCCTCCCAAGTCATATACCTATAACCAGGAGTCTCCAAAATCAAATCAGGATTTCCGCTATGACGGTAAAACTTAATATCTGGTGTTTCCTTAAAAAACTCATTCTCAAAGAATAGAAGTGGTAGCTTACTAACTTGTTCTGCAATTGACTCTATATTATATTGACCTGCGGTATATTCAACAGCGACAGGGCGAGGCAATTTTATCCCGTGAATGTGGCGAACAGTTCTGGCAATTGCAGCCCTTAAATGATGACCAACTCGGTACAGATTTGCAAAGTGATAACGTAAGTCACGATTTAAGGAAATAGCGGTTTTACCATCGGGATGAATTTCACAATCAGGGCCTATACATCCATTAGGTTGCATACCCTCTAGATAATACCCAACAATACGAGCATTTTTGGGAAAAGTTTGAATACCTTTCTCTACAGTGCGTGCAACTATTCCACGTCCGCTTGAATACATCATTATGGGACGCAATTGACCACCATTATGTTTAATCTTATTAACAATAGGAGCAAATGACTCTCTGTAGCCCTCGATTGCATTATGAAAATCTTTATAAGCAGGGTGCTTAGCTTGTTTCAGCCAAGACTCTACAAATTTTTCGTTGACCTGGCTAAATGGATGAATAACTTTAAGGATACGGTAGCAATCATCAATGTGAGATTGTAAGGCGTGTAGTAATTCGTTCTGTAAATCAGGCAACTTGTTCAAACGATAATCTAGATGTCCAGTAGTATCAAACAAAGCCATAGAAATCCGGTCTATTTCATCCAGAACAGCTTTGAAAGCCTTCATGACTCTCTGTATTGAGTTACTGTAGATTGAGAAGGGATGCCGTTCGGTGTGATCCTTATGATAGGTAAAGCTTTCAGGGAGAAGTTTTAGACAATTAAATGCTTCAGGGTGTAAGTTGCCATCTCTATGTGTTTTACGTTCGATCTTCATACGAGCATGAATGCGTTACATAATACTACAATTGTAGTATAGCAATCTGGTTGGGTGTTTTCCATAAAAAGCTTCAATTTATTAGAATTTTAAATTTAGGATTAGCTGCATTTAACGCTTTTTCTGTAACTTTTTCATTTCTTGTTGTACGCTTACTCCAATCTGCAAAGCTTCATTGAGTAAGCGTCCATATTCTCCTGCTTGCTCACTAACTTTTAATGCTCTTAAATTAGTTAAGTCAATAGCAAACCGTTCTGAATTAAAACCCGGATTTTCTCTTAAAATTCTTTCTGTATTTAATGCCCGCACTAAGTCCTCTTTCGTAATTTTCAGAGCTTCAATTACTTGCTCTCTATTATTTAATGCAACTGGGTTTCCTACTGCTTGTAGTTGATCTAAAGTATCTATATCTCTAACTATTTGGTTATGTTTAGCTACTTCACTAAGTAACCCTTGTAGATTTTTTTGCAACTTCGTAGGTTTTGGGGATTGTTGTCTAGTATAAATTTGCATAGTACTAGCCACCGCCGCAATTACAGAAAAAACTAGATTGATAAAACCCCACACCTTAAATACTAAGGTAAATATTACGCTCCAAATAAAACTTAATAGAATAAAGACTAAAATAATTTGCGAAATATTAAATTTTCGGTTTCGTGTCGAATCAAAACTAATACCAGTTAATGTTGCCAATTCGCCGTTAGTAATTTCTAAACCTTGTAAATCTGGTCGCATATTCATTGCCTTAATTTTAATGTACTTACTTGATCACACCTTTTCACCGATACTTAAACATTGCAACTTCTCCATAATTAGTTAATTTTGTTTGTACCATTCTTAATCCCTCTGTTAACCCCCATCCAGTTTTACCCAGGCAGGGGCATTTCAAAACTGAAAAAACTTAGTGGATTAATTCGATCGCAAATTATATCAACACTTCTCTTAATTCCCATGATCGTACACTTCAAAAGACCTATCTAACCATACAATACGAAAAATTGCTTCATTCCTATAACCTACCATTGGTTTCAACCCACTAAATCGGAATGCAATCAAATCAACATCTTCCGTAATATGCTTAGGAATAGTAACACGGAAACTATTGCGATTAATTATTTCATACCCTACTCCATGACGAGGTGCAAGACGAAGCTCTCTCCAAGTTAACTGACTAAGTTTGTACAAGGTAGATACTAATGCTGCTTTCTCATCTTTATCACAGTTGTCTAAACCGTGTGTTTTATCAAGATATCGAAAACAGAAAACAGGGGGTTCTAAATCGTAATTTGGAGTACTTGGCAAAGGTGAAGGTTGAGCAATGCGTTTTCCTTTTTTAGGATCTTTACCCTTAAACTTTGCCATAACTACTTGACAAGTTGAGTCTCAAAATATGCCTTCATCAAATCATGAGATATTTCTTCATTTAGAGGAGTTTCTTTCCAAGGTTTTTCTTGATGAGTAAAACGCATTAATGTTGGCGCGGTGTATTGTCCATAAACTTCGTAAACTTCATCAAGTAATTCTTGGGTTTCTCGATCGTACTGCTCTACATTAAAATCGTCAGGTTGTGGCAGAGGATTTGGCTCATATTGCTTGTAGAAACGGTAAACTTCTGGCACAACAGGCCCATATTGCCAAGCTTCAATTCTTTCCTTAAATAAAGGTTTTCCAAATAGAACTAAGTGAAAACCTTGAGCATAGTAGAGCAATTTTTGAAGTTTCAGATTAGTAATTAAATCCTCTTCTTCAGGATCGGCAAGTGTAATGAAATATTTAGCTATATCCAAAGCATTGTACATAACGTTAACTTACCTTGAATAGTAATAATTACAATTATATCAAACTTTATGGCTTGAGTTTTATGTTAGTAGGGGCGAAGCATTCGGGCGATAATTTATTTGCTCAAACCCTAGATTTTTTGTCCGAATGCTTCGCCCTTACAAGGCCAGAAATACTTAACCGAGAAGTATTTGCCCCCACCCAGTTTTACCCAGGCGGGGGTATTTCAAAACCTCAAAAAACTTAGTGGATTAATTCGATCGCTCTCTTAGTTAACGCCTCCGCAGTCAACCCATTAAACGCCATTAATTCACCAGCAGAAGCAGTAGTTTCTCCGCGTTTCCAAGCGAAAGTATCGCGTTTAGAATTACTGCGTAACATAATAGGTTCTAACATTCCCGAAGCGCCACCAGTTACACCAATTAACGCATCTCCATCAAAGATTTCGGCAAACTTTTCATCGCTCAAAAATTCGCCGTCTGCTTCAGAACAAGTATCCCAAGCAACATCAGTTGGGCGATACAAACGGCGGGGATTGATAATAGAAACAATCTTCGCGCCAATACCTTCATTTTCTAAGAAAGTTGCCGCTTCAAACACTGGCATTAATGTCATATCGCCTACAACTGCAAACACAACTTTCTTACCACCAGCGACTTCGTGTAATACTACTGCGCCATCTTTTAAACCTTGGCGAGTTTGTTCAAAAGTAGTGCGAATTGGTAAAGGTGATTTACTTGCTGTAATCACAATTCCCTTGTTTTTTGTAGTTAAAGCCCACTCATAACAGGCTTGAATACTGTTAGCATCAGGTGGGAATAATGGGAACACATTGCCATTCCGCATCATTGCAGCAAAATAGGCTTCAACTTCTGGGCGTTGGTGTGTCCAACCGTTGCGTCCTTGCTCTAATGCACCCGCAGTAAATAAGGTAATTGTGGCAGGAGTTTTCCGGCGTAATTCTGCCATTGCTTGGGTAACAGTTTGCCAAATTGGTAAACCATTGATGGCAAAAGATTCGTAAGAACACCACAAAGTTCTGGCACCCATTAATGATAATCCAACTGCCAATCCTGCACAAGCATCTTCACTCAAAGGTTCGTAAACTTGACCGTTTGGTGATTGGTTGTAAAGGTCATCTGTGGTGGGGTGAATGATTTTTAATGCTTGGTTAATGTTGGCAATTCCTGAT
Organism: [Phormidium] sp. LEGE 05292; assembly: GCF_015207735.1. Classification (GTDB taxonomy): domain Bacteria; phylum Cyanobacteriota; class Cyanobacteriia; order Cyanobacteriales; family Aerosakkonemataceae; genus Floridanema. Next base: position 18,727 of record NZ_JADEWG010000081.1, on the reverse strand, counting down.
GCTTCGTTGCCATCTGCATTGGTGACTAAAAATGTGCGATCGCTCTGTCCAACTTTCCCCACCAAAACACCCATTGCCGTAGTTGAAACTTTTGGCTCTCCGCCAACTGCATATTCTTCTAAAGGCAATTGTCCTAAGTCTGGCAATGGTAATTCAAATTCGGTAACAGCAGTTTTTGCCGCAGGGCCACCACCAGCACGTTCGCAATTTGTTCTGACTAATTCCCAACTTTCAGCAGTTAAAGCTCGACCTTTCAAAGCGTTAACAATATGTGGTGCATCTAAGGTATCTTTAGGATAAAGATTGTGAGATTTTGCACCTCTGGCGTGAACTCCTGCACCTTTCAATTGTTTGATGATAAATACAGTTAATTTGCCGCTAAGTGCAGATTTTGTCGCTTTATCCACACCTTCTAATACTGCTTTTGTAAAAGCTAGACGTTGTTCAAAAGAAAAGGCAGTGCTATCTACATAATCACCGGATTGATTGCGATCGTCAAAATCTTTGGCATCAATTAAAATGACTTCTGCAAAACCATTTCCGCGCCAATATTGCAACATTTCGGCATTGGTTTTCGTGGAAACCATGCTGTGATGTTCCTGACTGTAACCGTTCCAAATTAACACTGGTAAAAAGTTAGTTACTCCGCCAAAAGCAGTGTGAAAATGTGCCATACTGCTCATTGGGTAAGGTTCACCCATCCCACCATCACCCATCGTAAAAGGGAACAGTTTATCTCTGTGCAAAAGTGCCGCTGCCATTGCAAAATGTTGCCCTTGTCCCAAAGGGCCAGCAGGTGCGAGAATGCCGGGAATATAACCGGAAAGATGCCCTAAAAGACCGTGTTTTTCGCGGAAACGATCGCGCAATTGTTGCACATTATAAATGCCCATGTCTTCCAAAGAGCGATCGAGAAACATCGAACTATAAAAACCAGGGGCGTGGTGTCCAACTTCGGTGATAATATTCTTGTAGCCCAGCATAATTAACGCCGCATGAGCTTCTGCAGAACTGGCAAAACCGCCTGGGTGTCCAGAAGCTTTCGATCCAGTAACTTGCAAAGTTAAATAACGCAAAGCATCAGCAAACAAAAGAGTTTGATAAACTGCATTAGCATCACTCGGATCGGAAATTGCTGTTTTTCCCTCAGCAATTGCAGGTGTTTTACCATAAGTATCAAAACTTGGTAACGCTTCCCCAAAATATTGAATACCTTCACAAAAATCGGGAAATGCTGAAGTTGCTTTTGGCGTGGTTGCAGTCATGCTGAGTTCCTTATTAGTATTAGGAGCGATCGAATTTACTCGATTTATTTAACAAAAATTTTACAACTTTTAGGTTGTCAAAATTTAAGCGTGAGAAGTTGCAAAGATAACTAACTCCGATGACAGGCATAGAAAAATTAGTTAGGTTAACTTAGTTAAAGTTGCAGAAATCATAGGCGGTAGAGACAATGAAACAACTACAAGGCCCTCAAAGTCCCACCTTTGTACAAACACTCCAATGGATTTTTCGCCCTATGCAGTATATGGAAGAGTGCGCCAAACGCTACGGCGACATTTTCACTATACAACTGGGTGCGGAATTTGACCCTTTGGTGTATGTTAGCAATCCGAAAGCACTTCAACAGATTTTGACCAACGATACAACAAAACCGTTTACTGCTCCAGGTGATATCAACAAAATTTTTGAACCTCTGACGGGAAAGCTATCTATTTTTGGACTCAGTGGAAAGCAACACCAGCGTCAGCGCCAGTTGATGATGCCTCCTTTTCATGGCGATCGAATGCTAACTTACGCTGATACAATTGCCAAAGTGACAGAGAAAATCATGAGTCGCTGGCAGGTAGGCGAGTCTTTTTGTGCGCGGACTTCGACGCAAGCAATTACTCTGCGGGTAATTATGCAAGCAGTGTTTGGCTTATATGATGGCCCACGCGCTCAACAGTTGGAAAAAGTTCTCGGCGAGATGATCGATGAAGCGAGTTCTCCCTTGAGCGTGACTATGATTTATTTTCCATTCTTACAAAAAGATTTGGGTGCTTGGAGTCCTTGGGGTAAATACCTGCGTCGCAAAGCACAAGTTGATAAACTTATTTATGACGAAATTCAGGAACGTCGAGAAAATTTCGACCCCTCGCGCACAGATATTCTCAACTTGCTAATGGTAGCAAGAGATGAAGCGGGAGAAGGGATGACAGATGAAGAATTGCATGATGAGTTAATGGCTCTTTTGCTAGCAGGACATGAAACTACTGCAACAGCTTTAGCTTGGGCATTATACTGGATTCACCAAATCCCAGAAGTGCGTTCAAAATTATTAGCAGAATTGGATACTTTGGGCGAAAATCTAGACCCTAATGCTATTTTTAAATTACCTTATCTCAATGCAGTTTGTTGCGAAACTCTGAGAATTTATCCGGTGGCGATGCTAACTTTTCCTAGAGTGGTGCAAGAACCTGTAAATTTAGCGGGTTATGATTTGCAACCAGGGACAGTTTTATTAGGTTCAATTTATCTAACTCATCGTCGTGAGGATTTATATCATGAACCGGAAAAGTTTAAACCAGAAAGATTTTTAGAAAGGCAGTTTTCCCCTTATGAATTTTTGCCTTTCGGTGCTGGCGCACGTCGCTGCATTGGGTTTGCCTTTGCTCAATTTGAGATGAAAATGGTATTAGCAAAAGTGCTGTCAAGTTTGGATTTAGAACTTGCCGATCGCACAGAAATTAAAGCTGCACGTCGGGGTTTGGTGACAGCACCTAATCGCAGCGTTCGGTTATTAGTTAAGGGTAAGCGCACAGTGAAGCCTCGGTCTTTAGAGGCTGTTATGTAGTTAAGAGTTTTGTAGCAGAGTTGGCGAGGATATAGGCGAGTTTCAACTCTGTTACATAATTGAGATCGTTACTTGTGAAAAAAAACCAGAATTTATAGATTTTAGATAGTAATTGAATTTAAAATCTACATGGCTTTATCCCATTAAAGAGATCGAAACCTTTTCCTTGCAAACCTCTACCAAACAAGAAATTACGCTGTTGACAAGAGTTTCCATAGTATCCCTACTAATGGAAGGCTCAGAAAACATGAAATTTAATAGCATTTTGCCCTCAAAGGTTGTGACAGCAGCAGCAAGAACACCCCCAAATGCCGCCTGCGCTGGAACATAGCTGATTTCTTCTAGTTTGAAGGTACCGTAAACTGTGGGGATATTGACTTGACCAACGTTAGTGACAGCAACCGTTACAGCTACTTCATTGGGGCGAGAGAGAAGAGACTCAATAATTTTCCTAGACATCAAAACTACACTAAAAATATCGTTGCGCTTTAACCCATCCTCAAGCTGTTGTCTGACATCTCGCGCTAATTCCCAAAAGGATGTATTCGGGCGAAGGGTATGAAATGAAGTCAAAGAAGAAGCCAGTATACTTATGTTTTCATTGCTGACAACTGGTTTTAAACGTTTCCGCAAATCAACAAAAGAGCGACAGCTTACCCGGACATCTCTTTTCTGAAAAGCCGTAATTTTTTTCGCAGCTGCGAACATCATAGCAGCACACAAAGCACCTTGCACCGTTGTCTTTTCCTGCCTACAACAATTTAAAATTTGTTTGGTAAATTCCTCATTTAGCTGTCTGTAAATCATCCCGCAACGGCGTAATTCGATAGGTACGCATTTCTGGAAACCCAAAGTTTCTGGTCGGTTTTTTAGCTGCTGGGATTTGAGCCTCAATAAAAATAATAAGCCTTTAATCTTACCTCTAAAACCTTTCATTGATTCCGGTAGTAAGTCGTCGGGAGGTGGAAGAACAGGCAAGGTTTTAACTTCAGTAATTTGATCGCCCGATGCAATTTTTTGGCAGTAAGTCAAGATTTCTGAGTGCAGTTGGATACCTGATAAACCGTCTGTTATTGCATGGTGTACTGTTGTCAACAAATAATTCGTATCTTTTTCATTCTCAATAGTGATGAGTACAGATCGCAGGAGAGCTTTACTGCTATCAATTCTCTGATTCATTTCTTCGATAATGACTTCTTGCCATTGTTCCTTTTGGAATTTGTTTGCAAGGCGCAAAGGAATTTTTTCAGTCCCTTCAGTTTTAAAGCGGAGGCTATCTAACTCACCGACAATGTGAGAATTAAGACGAGGGTGACGAAGTTGGAGAAGGTCTAAAGCCTGTCTGACAATTTCTTTATTGAGAAATCCTTTGATTCGACTAATCGTTACCACATTGTAAGACCCTGCACGGCGATTTAATATTTCCATGCTTTGCTCAATGGGGACGAGTTCTCTGTTGTCACTCATCAAGATCTCCTTGCGCTCCTAAACTAACCAAGATTGGTAATTATGATCGACAGTCTACCATTTTCTCTCTTAAGTTCTTTTTATCGCGTAGATGTTTGATGCGATCGCCATCCCAATATTCAGCTTCTAATGTTAACGCCCAATCAATTTATCGCGTAGATGTTTGATTCGATCGCGCAATTTAGCCGCTTCCTCAAACTCCAATTTTTTCGCCGCATCTTTCATCTGCATTTCTAACTGCGTAATCAACTCTGGAATCTCTTCTAAAGATAAATCATCCGACTGTTGATATGCAGTTTCCAACTGTTGAGAATTCAATCTGCGCGAAACTTCCAAAAATGCCAAAATCGAATTTCCCGACTTTTTGATAATTGGTTGCGGTGTAATGTTGTGCATTCTGTTATATGCCATTTGAATTCCGCGTCGTCTTTCGGTTTCTTCGATCGCTTTTGCCATGCTATCAGTCAAATTATCAGCATACAAAATTGCCTGTCCCCGAACGTGACGCGCCGCCCTACCAATTGTTTGAATTAACGAACGTTCCGCCCTTAAAAAACCCTCTTTATCAGCATCTAAAATTGCCACCAAAGAAACTTCTGGCAAATCCAAACCTTCCCGCAACAAGTTTACCCCAATCAAAACATCATAATCACCCTTTCTCAAATCCTGCAAAATCTCAATTCTCTCAATTGATTGAATTTCTGAATGCAAGTAACGTACTCTGATTCCTCTTTCCTGCAAATACTCCGTCAAATCTTCTGCCATTCGCTTGGTTAAAGTTGTTACTAAAACCCGTTCTTGCAGCTTCACTCTATCTTTAATTTCGCCCAACAGATCGTCAATTTGCCCCTCAGTTGGACGGACAAAAACTTCTGGATCGATTACTCCTGTTGGTCTAATTATTTGTTCTACAATTTGACCTTCAGAAATTTCAACTTCCCAATTTCCCGGAGTTGCAGAAACAAACACGCATTGATTAACTTTTTGCCAAAACTCTTCTGCTTTCAAAGGTCGATTATCCGCCGCACTGGGAAGGCGAAAACCATGTTCAATTAACACTTTTTTTCGTGCTTGATCGCCGTTATACATTCCCCGAATTTGGGGTACAGTAACGTGAGATTCATCAATTACTAATAGCCAATCTTTCGGGAAATAATCAATTAAACATTCTGGCGGTTCTCCGGGTAATCTTCCGGCTAAATGTCGCGAGTAATTTTCTACGCCGTTGCAATATCCGACTTCTCGCAGCATTTCTAAATCGTAGCGAGTGCGCTGATCTAATCTTTGCGCTTCTAGTAATTTTCCGGCTTTTTCTAACTCGGCTAACTGTGCTTTTAATTCGGCTTCAATATCATCACAAGCAGCCTCCAATTTTTCATCAGGTGTAACAAAGTGACGCGCTGGATAAACATTTATCGCCTCTAAACTTTGGAGAATCTCGCCTGTTACCGGATCGACATAACGAATTGCATCAACTTCATCACCAAAGAATTCTACTCGAATAATTCGGTCTTCATAAGCAGGGCCAATTTCTAACACATCTCCTCTGACTCGGAAACGTCCCCTGCCAATTTCCGTATCATTCCGGTTATATTGAACTGAGGCTAAATCGCGCAGAATTTGCCTTTGATTTATTTCTTTTCCGACGCGAAAAGGAATCGCTGCTTTTAGATATTCTGAAGGAATTCCTAACCCGTAAATGCAGCTAATGGAAGCCACCACAATTACATCTTTGCGTTCAAAAAGCGATCGAGTTGCCGAGTGCCGCAACATATCAATCTCATCATTAATTGCGGCAGTTTTTTCAATGTAAGTATCCGTAACAGGAATGTAAGCTTCAGGTTGATAGTAATCGTAGTAACTGACAAAGTACTCGACTGCATTTTCGGGAAAAAACTCCCGCAATTCGTTACACAACTGCGCTGCCAAAGTTTTGTTATGTGCTAAAACTAAAGTAGGTTTCCCCACTTTTTCAATCGTTGAAGCGACGGTAAAAGTTTTTCCTGTTCCGGTTCCGCCTAACAAGGTTTGGTAACGATTACCAGCTAAAATACTCTTGCTCAAATCAGCGATCGCTTGTGGCTGATCCCCCATTGGCTGAAACGTAGCTTGCAGACTAAATTGGCTCATAACTCTTTTTAGCAGTGATTCTTTTATTTTATATTCAACTTATTTAAATATTACAAGCAATAATCTATTTAATGCCGGGATACTTTTTTGGATTAGCTCCAAGCAAAAATTACTTTTTACCCCAAATATAACTATATTAATTATAACTTATTTATGACCTTTTTAGATATAAGTATAATTCCTTCCCGATCGTTATCTACCTCTTAAAGCATAAGCCTTCAGTATCAGAATCATCAAGATAATAATATATCCCTGGTCAGAGGTTTATTTGCTGAATTCTTAATAACTTAAAAATGTAGCAAAAAAAACAGAATAACTTAATAGTTAATCTGTGCAAACTTCAGTAAAAGAGAGGAAGTAATCATGAGTATAGAAGATAGAGCAAAAGCCACAGCCAAAAACTTAGAAGGTAAAGCCCAAGAAGCAATCGGTAACGTCACTGGCGATCCCCAAGATAAAGCTGAAGGCAAAGCAAAACAAGCTGAAGCACAAGCTCGTCACGCTGGTGAAGACCTGAAAGATAAAGCGAAAGATGTGATCGATCGCGCGTAAATCTTAACCTACAAAAAGGTCTAGAAAAATCTCATCTAGACCTTTTTAATCATTTGAAAACCTACTGTGTAGGAGGGTAAAACATTGCAATTTTTACAAAGAAGCCGCCAAATTTTAACGGCTATAACATTAGCATTAATCCTGACCATTACTACTGCTTGTAGTGGCAGTTCACTAGCAACACAAAAACCTCAGCTACCTCCAAATAGTACTTCTTACAACCAAATTGAACGAGGATCGACAAGTTCCGGTCAACAATTTGGTGATTGGGTAGTTCGCCAAAGCAAAGGTTTAGTCAAAGACGCTTATGTGCGTGACAACAATAAATTAGGTGTGGTAGTTACCCCTCAAGTTAAACCAAATGAAGTTAGGTCTTTAGCAAGTTCTTTACTTCAAGGTTTCCATAAAAATTTCCCAAATCAGGATTTAACAGTTTTAGTTTACGCACCCGATAAAAAACTGATTTTGACAGGTAAATACGATCAGCAATCACAGCAGATTCGCTATGAATCGTAACACACAAATGGAGAAAAAAGATAATGGCAAGCAGCGATGAATATAAACGTCAAATCATGAACGATTTGGCTCAAGGTAACGTTGAATCAATGAAGGATTTACCTAGCGATCCTTCCAGAGAATACGAAAATTTTGATGATTTTGCTCAACGTTCTACAATAGACGAACGTCGCCAATTATTTGGTCAATCTTTGCAACACGATCGCATTTCCCCCACCCAATTGGAACCAGAATTAAGAAATGCGATCGGGCAAATTAAACCCAACGAACGCGACGATGTAGCCAAAGAATTTCTCAAAAAATTGAAAGAACGGGGATTAAGCGATCGCCAATTAGAGCAACAATTAGCACTTTCCACTCACCACGCCAGTCGTATGAGTGCAGACGACGTTGCCAAATTAGCATCTTTCGCTTACCACTCCCACCCCGATATTTTCCGCGACGTTTTAGCAGAAAAACCTGGAATCATGAAATTCCTCAGCAACCCCTTAGTTGTTGGTGTACTTGGTATCGTCGCCGCTAAGTGGTTAAACAATCGCCGTTCCTAAAACTTTTCATAATCCATACTCGTTTGAGAGCAAGAACAAGAGGGATCAAGACGATCTGGCAACAGCTAGGTCGGCTTTTTTTGCTCAAACAGCACATCTACCGTTGTTCAGCCAGCACTAGTACAGTGTAAAAATACAGTAAAGCTTATTAACAAAATTTTATATATGTTTTTTTATTTATACTCAGCTCTTAAAGATATTTATAGCTTTATAATATTTGTTGAACTAAACCCAGATCAAAAGTAAAAATCTGTAGTTTAGATTTTTCCTAAATATAAGCAAAATCCCTGAATAATTTAGAGGTGTTAGGTTATGAGCGGTACCAGTACAGCCAAAGCTAATGAAAATGGCAAGACCAATAGCACTGAAAGCGAAAAAACTACTAAAGTCAATGGAAAAAAAACAGCTACAGATGTGAAAGAAGGTGAAACCGCAAATATGGAATCAGAAGTTTCGTCAAAATTAGCCGTTGCAGGAAAAAATCAAGACTCAACTCTTGCTATTACCTCCCGTCCCGTCTCTGCAACTGGGTTGGTAGTTCGGGACACCATCAATTCCTCTGGAATACGTCCGATCGTTGCCAGCGATTTAAAAATTGCGGAAATGATCAACTCCTCTGGAATGCGTCCCGTTGGTATCAGTGATTTTCAAGTCGCTGAAATGCTCAGTTCCTCTGGAATGCGTCCGATTGGCGCTAGCACTTTGAAAGTTGTAGAAACAATTAACTCAATGGGAATGCGTCCCATTATGGCTAGTAAACTGCACATTTCCGAAACCATTATGTTATCTGGAAATCGCCCCGTTGCTGATAATGAAGATCAGGATGCTGGCAATCTTATGGGTTATCTCGATTAGATTTAAACCTAACATCCTCTGTTTATTAGATTGCTCCCGGTTTCAACACGAAACTGGGTTTTTTGTTGTTTAGTTCATATAATTATTTGGTCAATATTAAATTTCGATAAAAAAACATTATTTTTTTCTTTGTTTTTAGTATCAATTATCTCAGTCTTATCAATTTTTTATAAGGTAAATATGATCAGTAATTCTCCTTTAGAGAGGCTACGCCAACGCTTTAATAAACTCCAAAAAATTCGACGAATTCCCCTGAGATTAGTCTTAATTGTCCCCTTTGCATTACAAACATTTGGGGCAGTTGCTTTGGTGGGTTATCTTTCCCTCCGCAATGGACAAAAAGCTGTTAATGATGTCGCCACTCAACTGCGTCAGGAAATATCGTCACGGATAGAGGGAGAAATTAAACAATATATCGAAATGCCACATATTCTCAATCAAATGAATGCGGCATCTTTAGCGGAGGGGAAATTAGATATTATAGATGCCAGAAATGCTAGACAGTTACTAATCCAAGTCAAAAATTTACCTTTTATCTTTACATCTTATTGTGGTAATTCTCAAGGACAGTATTTAGGTGTAGCTAAAGAAGGAACTGTGCTATCTATAGCAGCAAGTAATCAATTCACAAATTATAATTTCTACCAATACACGATCGATAGTTGGGGCAGTCGCAAACAAATTTACAAAAAATTCAAACACTACGATCCTCGGCAACGACCTTGGTATATTTCAGCGGTGAAAGCAGGAAAACCGATCTGGAGTGAATTGTATTTCGATTTTGCCACAGGAGAGCCGACAATTACAGCTAGTAAACCTGTCTATGACAGAAAGGGAAAGCTAATTGGTGTTTGTGCCAATGATGTAATGTTTTCCACAAATTTAAAGAATTTTCTAGGGAGTTTATCTATTGGGAAAACAGGAAAAGCATTTGTGATGGATCGATCGGGTTTAATCATTTCTAGTTCGACTAAAGATTTATTAAATATCAAAAAAGGTAAACTAAAAACCCTAATTAAAGCAGTTGCAAGTAGTAACCCTCTCATCCGTCAGACAGCTCAATATTTGCAGCAGAAGTTTGGTGATTTTCAACATATTGAGCAACCGCAACAGTTAAATTTTAGTTTGAATGGTCAACGGCAATTTGTGCAGGTACTACCCCTGAAGGATGGCAGAGGAATTAATTGGATTATTGTAGTCGCTATTCCAGAAGCCGACTTTATGGAGCAAATCAATGCTAACACCCGTTCAACCATACTCTTATGTTTATTAGCTTTATTCATAGCGACAGAATTGGGAATTATCACCTCTCATTTAATTGCCGCACCAATTCAGCGTTTGAGCCAAGCAAGTGGCGCGATCGCTACTGGTGAACTAAGTCAGGTTGTCGAAATAAAAGGAGTTTCTGAATTAGAAACCTTAGCAGATTCTTTTAATAAAATGGCAACACAATTACAATCGTCTTTTGAAACTTTAGAACAGCGAGTCGAGGAACGGACAGCAGAGTTAGCGATCGCTAAAGAAAAGGCAGAGGTAGCAAATCAAGCTAAAAGCGCATTTATTGCCAATATGAGCCATGAATTGCGATCGCCTCTCAATGCTATTCTGGGTTTTTCTCAATTGATAATCCGCGACAAAAACATCCCTACCGACCTATATGAAAATGGCGGAATTATTTATCGCAGTGGGGAATATTTACTAACACTAATTAATAATGTTCTAGATTTATCGAAAATCGAAGCAGGCAAAACCACCGTCAATCTTAAAGACTTTGATCTCCATCGCTTGCTTGATGATTTAGAAGATATGCTACATTTACGAGCTAATAATGCAGGCTTAAATTTGCTCTTTCAGCGAAGTGAAAATGTTCCCCACTATATTTGTGCTGATGAAGTAAAACTGCGGCAAGTTTTAATTAATTTACTCAGTAATGCTATCAAATTTACTTCTGTTGGTCAAATCACTCTCAATGTCTTTTTGGGAGAACAAGAAACCACAGATATTTTTCATCTCCATTTCCGTATTTGCGATACTGGGACAGGGATTGCTGCTGCCGAACTACCCAAGCTATTTGATGCTTTTACTCAAGCCCAAGCCGGAAAAGAAATGCAAGAAGGAACAGGTTTAGGTTTAGCTATTAGCCAGAAATTTGTGCAACTTATGGGTGGAGATATTACAGTGGAAAGTGAATTAGGAAAAGGTACAACTTTCCAATTTTATATTCAGGCAAAACTAGGTCAAGAAACAGTCAGCAAAACTATAGAAGAACATCCCAGAGTGCAGGCACTTGCTCCAAATCAACCTATCTACAAAATTCTCACTGTAGATGACAAACCAATTAATCGCCAATTATTAATTAAATTACTCAGTCCTTTAGGATTTGAAATGAAAGAAGCTAGTAATGGAATAGAAGCGATCGCTATTTGGGATGAATGGGAACCTCATTTAATTTTCATGGATATGCGAATGCCTGTCATGGATGGTTATGAAGCCACAAAACACATAAAATCTACTACCAAAGGTAATGCGACTGCGGTGATTGCTTTAACAGCAAGTGTTTTAGAAGAAGAAAAAGTGATCGTGCTTTCCGCAGGTTGTGATGATTTCCTGCGGAAACCTTTTACGGAACACGAGATTTTCGAGACATTAGCTAAACATTTAGGAGTCAGTTATATCTATGCAGAAACGAAATCTTCTGCCCTAGATATCCCTATAGATAATGCTTTAACCTCGCAACAGTTAACCTGTATGTCTCAAGAGTGGATAATAAGATTATATCAAGCGACTCTTGAGGCAAATTCTAAGCTAATCTTGCAATTGATTGCGAAAATTCCCCCGCAAGAAAGCTATTTGATACAATCTCTTACACAACTGGTACATGAATTTCAATTTGAGCAACTGCTTGACCTAACGGAACCATTTATAACCGATGATGAGCCGTACCAATAAACCCCAGAAATCTCGCCAATTTTCTCTGAGATTAGTGTTAATTGTCCCCTTTGTCTTGCAAATTGCTGGGGCTGTCGGACTGGTTGGTTATCTTTCCTATCGTAGTGGACAACAAGCAGTAGAAAAACTAGCTAATGAATTATTGATCGAAACTAATAATCGCATTAAGCAACATCTTGATAGTTATGTGGGGAAAGCTCAGGAAATCAACCGAATGAATGTTGAGGCTTTCAAATCAGGAGTTTTAGACTTGAACAACTTTCTAGCTTTGGGCAAATATTTTTATCGTCAAGTGCGAACTTTCGAGTTTTCTGCTGTTGGTTTTGGTAGCATAAAAAGAGGAGGTATTGGTAGTTCCTATATTGGTAATATTAGTGGAGCAAAGCATGATTTTGAAATTGTAGAAATTCTTCCAAATCAGTCAGGTAAAGGTTACGCTTATTATGTCAATGAACAAGGCGATCGCATTAAATTATATGAAAACCTAAAAAATTTTCAAATCGGGAATGCAGCTTGGTACTTAGATGCTGTCAAAGCAGGTAAGCCAGTTTGGAGTGCGATTTACTCTTGGGCAAAAAAGCCCGAAATTATGGTTATTTCCGCCAGTGAACCTGTATATGATAATCAGAAAAAATTATTAGGAGTATTCGGAGTTAGACGCGGACTTCGGCAACTTAGCGAATATCTGAAAGACCTCAAAAATAACAGAGCAGGTCACATTTTTATCATGGAACGTTCCGGTTTGCTAGTAGCAAGTTCGGAAAATGAACCTTCAGCCCCCGTGATTAATGGCAAAGCAACCAGACTGAAAGCTTTGAATAGTTCTGAACCTTTAATTCGTGATGTTACTCAAGAATTAATCAAAAATTTTGGCAGTTTAAAAGCAATTAATGAACCTCAATCACTCCGCCCTAATCTTAATCAAAAGCCTTTTGTCCGAGTCATGCCTTACCGAGATAAATATGGTTTGGATTGGTTGGTAGTTATGGTGATTCCTGAATCTCAATTTATGGCAGAAATTCAGGCTAATACTAATGTGACCATTTTACTTTGTCTTTTAACTTTAGCGATCGCCACAGGTTTAGGAATTATCATCTTAAACTTGATTGCGGAACCAATTAAGCGATTAAGTCAAGCAAGTTATGAGATATCTCAAGGTAAACTCAGTCAGGTTGTGGAAGTAAAAGGAGTGTCTGAACTAGAAACTTTGGCAGCTTCTTTTAATATGATGACGAAACAGTTACAGACCTCTTTTGAAACCTTAGAAAATCGCGTACATGAACGCACTATAGAATTAGAAATTGCCAAAGAAAAAGCAGAGGTTGCCAATCAAGCTAAAAGTACATTTATTGCGAATATGAGTCACGAACTACGATCGCCCCTAAATGCAATTCTCGGCTTTTCCCAATTGATGTTACGTACCAAAAATTTCCCCTCTGACCAACTTGAAAATGCCGGAATTATCTATCGTAGTGGCGAATATTTACTCACATTAATTAATAATATCCTGGATTTATCTAAAATTGAAGCTGGCAAAACCATGCTCAATCCTCACGATTTTGATCTGTATCGCTTACTCGATGATTTAGAAGATATGCTGCATTTACGCGCCACTAATGCAGGCTTGAACTTGAGTTTTCAGCGCACAGAAAATGTCCCCCGCTATATCTGCACAGATGAAGTAAAACTGCGACAAGTTTTAATTAATTTACTCAGCAATGCCATTAAATTTACCTCAGTTGGTCAAATTACGCTCAACGTCTTTTTGGGAGAGCAAGAAACCTCTGATGTGTTTCATCTTCATTTCCGAATTCGGGATACCGGAGTGGGAATTGCACCTGTCGAATTACCCAAACTATTTGATGCTTTTACTCAAGCAAAAGCTGGAAAAGAAATGCAAGAAGGAACAGGTTTAGGTTTAGTTATTAGCCGGAAATTTGTCCAACTCATGGGTGGAGATATTACAGTCGAAAGTGAATTAAGAAAAGGTACAACTTTCCAATTTTATATTCAAGCAAAACTGAGTCAAAAAGCATTTATTAATCCGAGCCAAGAACATTTTAGAGTTTTAGGACTCGCACCCCATCAACCTAGCTATAAAATTCTCACAGTAGATGATAAAGTAATCAATTGCCAATTATTAATTAAACTACTCGCTCCTTTGGGATTTGAAATGAAAGAAGCTAGTAATGGAATGGAAGCGATCGCCATTTGGGATGAATGGGAACCTCATTTAATTTTCATGGATATGAGAATGCCTATCATGGACGGTTACGAAGCCACAAAACACATAAAATCTACTACCAAAGGTAATGCGACTGCGGTGATTGCTTTAACAGCAAGTGTTTTAGAAGAAGAAAGAGCGATCGTACTTTCAGCAGGATGTGATGACTTTATTCGTAAACCTTTTGTAGAACAAACTATTTTCAACATCCTCACCAAACATTTGGGTGTCAAATATATCTATGCAGAAACACCATTGGGGACATCAGAAGAATTAACCGAAACAGTCTTGACATCCACACAACTAACCTGTATGTCTCTAGAGTGGATTACTCAAATATATGAAGCCGCACTAGAAGCCGATACTAATCAAGTTTTACAACTATTACAACAAATTCCCCAAACAGAAACTAATTTAATTCAATCACTGACAAAACTTACCCGTCAATTTGATTTTGAGCCTATAGTTAATTTAGTTGAACCCCTAATAACCAATGAATCCTGATTCTGAAATCCCGAATAAAGGTAACATTCTCATAGTAGATGATCTGTTGGAAAATCTACAATTACTAAGCGAAGCACTCCTCAATCTCGGCTACACTGTTCGCAGCGTCACCAGTGGGCGGATGGCATTGAAAACCATAAAAGTGAAGCCCCCAGATGTCATACTTCTAGATATCAAAATGCCAGAAATGGATGGTTATGAAGTCTGTAAAACTCTCAAAGCTGATGAGAATTTCCGCAGCATTCCCATTATTTTCGTTAGTGCATTAGATGACGTTTTCGACAAAGTAACTGCTTTTAATTTAGGCGCTGTAGACTACATTACCAAACCTTTTCAAATCGAAGAAGCAGTAGCCCGTTTAGAAAGTCAGTTAACTATTCAACGTCAGCAAAAACTGTTAGAACAAGAAAATATTAAACGCAGAGAAGCAGAAGAAGTACTTTATCAATCGAGAGCTTTACTTGCTAGTGTTTTGAATAGTTCACTCGATGGAATTGCTGCATTGCAAGCTGTTCGTAATCCCGAAACCGGAGATATTGAAGATTTTCGTTGTTTAGTTGTTAATCCGGTGATTGCCAGAGCTTTTAAACGCACCCGTGAAGAAATGATTGGCAAATTAATGCTAAAAAAATTACTGAAAAATATAGACACAAAAATATTTAATAGCTTAGTTGAAGTTGTCGAGACAGGAAACTCTCTGGAACAAATTCAAATCATACAACGATTACTATGGTCATCTTGCAGGTGACGATTGTCTATTTAAAATAGCGCAAACATTACAACAAGTAGTCCGTCGTCCAGCAGATTTAGTAGCACGTTATGGTGGCGAAGAATTTGCCGTACTCCTCCCAAATACAAATTTAGAAGGAGGAATTCAGGTAGCAAAAAGTATTCAGCAAGCAATTCACGATTTGGCAATTACTCGTAGACAATCAAGCGTACAAGAAATTGTTACAGTTAGTTTGGGGATTTCTTCACTTATACCCAATTTGGAAATTCAACCAGATATACTAATAAGTTATGCAGATAAAGCTTTGTACGATGCTAAACAACAGGGGCGCGATCGCTATAGTACCAATTATTGAATAATTGACTTCTCCCCTGGATGGAATCACAGGGGATTCTAAACTGATGTTGCTACGCAGGCTGAAGCCATGCTACGCAACGTTTACGATATGATTTATTTAACCTCTTAAACAAGTCATATCGTTGTGGCACAGTCAAGGATGCCCTACCCACCTCGGCTAAAGATAAACTGGCTCTCCCGTACTTGTGGTGGAAAACCCTGGTTTTAGGGACTGGGTACTAGGGACTAGGGAACCTTGTCGAGTAAGCACTTCACTAAATCGCTCAGGTTTACTTATCACCATAAGTACGGGAGAACCCGCTCATTTACTTATACTAATTCTCCGTAAAATTGCGCTTAATCATTGCCCCTCCCCGTCTACGGGGAGGGGTTTGGGGTGGGGTGAATTAAGCGCATCTTCATAGAGAATTGGTATTACTTCCTGATAAATATTTAAAGCCCGCATCAGCGGGCTTCATTGATATAACCTCATTCTTAAAGAATAGGCATTTAAATTGTAAATTCCTGAGAATTAAACCGTTGCTAATTCAGGAGTTGGACGCTTACTATTGCGAATACCAGAAATCGCCTCAGCATAATCCTTAGCATTAAACACAGCAGAACCAGCAACGATCGCATTCGCCCCAGCTTCCAAAACCTGCCAAGTATTATTACCTTTCAAACCACCATCAACCTCAATCCAAGGATCTAAACCCCGTTCATCACACATTTGACGTAACTTCTGAATTTTGGGAATCACACCAGGAATAAAACTTTGACCACCAAAACCAGGGTTAACACTCATAATCAGTACCAAATCGCAAAGATCCAGCACATATTCAATTAAATCTAAAGGAGTTGAAGGATTGAGAACCACACCAGCTTGCTTACCTAACTCCTTAATTTGACCCAAAGTGCGGTGCAAATGAGGAGAGGCATTATGTTCAGCGTGAACCGAGATAATATCAGCACCCGCCTTAGCAAAATCCTCTACGTACTTTTCTGGTTCCACAATCATCAAATGCACATCTAAAGGCTTTTGGGTGTGGGGACGAACTGCTTGGACAATTAATGGACCGATCGTAATATTCGGAACAAACCGACCATCCATCACATCAACATGAATCCAATCAGCGCCAGCAGCATCTACGGCGCGAATCTCTTCTCCTAAACGGCTAAAATCAGCTGATAAGATTGAGGGAGCAACAACAATTGGCTTGTGCGTTTGGGTCATGGCTGAAAAAATCCTCTCCTGCGTCCTGCGTTGTAAGCATTTTAACAAAATGTGACCAAAGAAAGGTAGAAGGCAGAAGGCAGAAGGCAGAAGGTAAGAAAGGCAGAAGTAAAAATTCTCAAGAGTCCCCTTGTCCCCTTGTCCCCTCTGCCCTTCTGCTTAGATTAGTAGAGCAAATCCAAAATCTAAAATCTAAAATCTAAAATTAATAGACTTGTTGGTGCGGCAACAGATGAAAAAAAAGGCGTGGATTATTTTCGGTTTAAGTGCTAGCTGCGTCAGTGTCACAGCCCTAGCCCTCGACGGCTCTTCAATTGGAGAATCTGGTATTGATGCAATTCGACTTCACAATGCACCCTACAATTTGATTGGTCGGAAAATTGCGATCGGACAAGTGGAAATCGGTCGTCCCGGACTCTTTGGCGTAGACAAAGCAGCAAATCGAAATCCCTCATTAGTTCAAGTGACACGAGTTTTTTGGCGCGACAGTCCAGCCAAAACCGACACTGATGTAGACCCCCACGCCTACAGCGTTGCGGGAATGATGATTAGTAGCGCCAAAGCATTTCCCGGAGTTGCGCCTGGGGCAAGATTGTATTCCTCAGCTATCGGTTCAATGGATAAAGGCGGACAACCAGAAGAATGTCTCGCCTCCCAATATCTCGCCCAACAGAATGGCGGAGATCTCCGCGCTATTAACTTCAGCTTTGGCGAATCCTTAGAAAGAGATCCCCGTGCCCAAGCAGTTTTAGACGGTAATGCTCTGTTAACTCAGTGTATTGACTGGTCTGCTCGAACCCAGGATGTACTTTACTTAATCGCCGGAAATCAAGGACGAGGCGGTATTCCGATTCCCACTGATAACTTTAATGGCATTAACGTTGCTTTTACCAAGCGCGTCAAAGGAGTTTTTGGTAAAGTGGATTTTGCCAATATTGGGGAAAGTTCGGCTTCTGTTATGCGTCGTCTTGCGGGAAAAGAAATTAACTTAGGCCCCAGGCGTGCCATCGGTTTAGTAGCGCCAGGACATGACATCAACGTTTTGAGCATCGATGGCACAATCCAAAAAGTTAGCGGCACCAGTTTAGCCACACCTCATGTTACTGCCACAGTAGCGTTGTTGCAAGAATTTGGCGATCGCCAACTCCGCACCAAACAACCCAACTGGAGTCTCGACTCCCGCCGCCACCAAGTCACCAAAGCCGTATTACTCAACTCCACTGACAAACTCAAAGACAAAGGCGACGGGTTATTAATGGGAATGAGCAAAACCATCACCGACAAAGGCAACCGAACTTGGCTAGAATCCGACGCTTACAAAGATCCCAAAATTCCCCTAGATATGCAAATGGGTACAGGTCAGCTTAACGCCTACCGCGCCTATCAACAATTTCAAGGCGGACAATGGAAACCATCCCAAAAAGTCCCCCCCATAGGTTGGGATTACGACAAAGTAGAGACTAACAACTCTGTAGATTATGTACTAGAAAAACCCTTACAACAAGGAAGCTACGTTTCTTTAACTTTAGTGTGGAATCGCTTAGTAGAGTTAAACGATGCCAACAAAAATGGGCAATATGATATTGGGGAAACTTTTCAAGACCGAGGTTTAAACAATCTCGACCTTTACCTAATTCCCACCGACAGTAACGACACTACCACCTACACCTGCGCTTCCATCAGCGAAACTGATAGCACAGAACACATCTTCTGTCCCATCCCGAAAACAGGTCGTTACAAAATTCGCGTCCAATACCGTCAACAAGCCAACGAACCTACTCAATCTTACGCCCTAGCTTGGTGGACTGTACCCACTAAGTAGGGGCAGGGGGGCAGAGGAGATGGG
>NZ_JADEWG010000080.1 GCF_015207735.1 [Phormidium] sp. LEGE 05292 | reverse complement strand
GACAAGGGGACAAGGGGACAAGGGGCTAGGAAAGCCTTGAGTTTTGAGTTAGGGAGAAAGTTCTGAGTTTTGAGTTTGCGCCTGGAGCCCCTGGAGACCCTCTTGGCATAGTTCCTGATTAGCGGTAGTCTATACTGCCAGTGGGACTGTAGTGGAACTCATCATGAGTATTTGGCAGAGAAAAATTTTGGACGGGAAATTGCGGGTTTTGCGATCGACTATCAGTTTATTCAGGCGCAGTACCAACTCACCAAACAAAAGCAGCAGGGTAAATATGTTTTCCTTTGTACCAGAACTTAAAAATAAAATTAAACGAATTCCTTTTGCTTTCTCCCTTCTGCCTTCTGCCTTATTTATCCTAACTACGGCGATTTTATTTTTAGCTGCACCTGCGATCGCTCAAAGGGTTCAGTTATCGCCAGCTAATCCCAGGTTGGGGGATACAATTTCTGTGGTGATTCAGGATGCTTCTAAACAAGAGGCAAAACCGACGGTAACGATGAATAACACGACTTATCCGATGTTTCCGATCGGCGCGAGTACCTATCGGGCATTTTTGCCGACAACGCCACTGGAAAGAGCGGGAGTCCGCAAAATTCAAGTGCAAGTAGATGGACAAGTAGAAAATCTTTCGGTGAATGTAGGCGATCGCACTTTCCCCGTCCAACGTATTCGCATTGTTTCCAGCAGCAGTGGCGGACTAGAACCTACCCAACATGAATTAGACCGAGTAGCAGCTTTTCGCCAACTAGTCACCCCAGAAAAATATTGGAATGGCCCATTTATCCCGCCCAGTCGTGCTCGGCGTAGTACCGGATATGGAGTGCGTCGTTACTACAATGGTGTTTTTGCTAAAGACTACTACCATCGCGGTTTAGATTTTGCTGGCGCTCAAGGTTCGCCAGTAGTCGCCCCGGCACCAGGTAAAGTAGCTTTGGTAGGAAAACTTGCCGAAGGTTTCCGGTTGCATGGGAATATAATTGGCATCGATCACGGTCAAGGAGTAACGAGTGTATTTCTGCATTTGAGCCGAATTAACGTTCAAGAAGGAGATTTAGTGCAATCAGGTCAAGTCATTGGTGCCGTTGGTTCCACTGGTGCCGCTACAGGCCCTCATCTACACTGGGGTTTGTATGTTAATGGCAAATCGATCGATCCTGCACCTTGGTTGGCTCAAACGATGGAATAGAAATATATTTGTTAAGGAAACACTTGATTAATTCCCGGAATTAGAACCAGAATGTAGTAAAAATGAAAATCCCAATTAGGTAAAAAATCCTGATTCTAAATCACGAAATACTACAGTTGGTTGCTCAATGTGTCAGAAAAATAAACTTTCTACAATACAGTTGAGTGCTACTTCAGGGTGAGGGAATATGAAAGAAAAATTAGCTCGTCTAGCAAAAGTGCCTTGGGGAGCCATAGAGAAATTATGAGTATTGAAAAAATAGTTGAACAAGCCTTACAAGATGGTTATCTGACACCAGCAATGGAAGCGGAAGTAGCAAGGATCTGCGATACCGCCTCTGAGCTTTCCATTGAAGAGTATATGGCGCTAGACCGACTTATGGGATCGCTATTAACTGGTGAAGTGGTGGCGGTGCCGCGTAAACAATTTATTAATGTTATGGAAGAGTTGGTTCTCACAGAAGCGATCGCTCGCGTAGCAGAAATTGAAGCTAATAGTAACCAAGTATTAGATGTAGGTGATATAGCAGCTTATGCCCTAAACCGATTACCTCCCCTCTACGCTACCACCGAAGAAGGTGCTACCTATCAACGTCAGCGGGCGAAGGTAGAACTGCAAGATATTATTGCTGAGCAAGTTCGGGAAGCTATCAACCGTAACTTAGCTAAACCAGAAACAGACTCCTCCCGAATATTACTCGGTAAAGCTTCCAAAACTGATGTGGTACAGCAGGTAAGTTCTTTATTACAAGCTTATGCTCCTACCTTTGAACCAAAACCAGACAAATAATCTAGATCAAATCAGGTTAGACCAATATCATTGTAGATGCAGGAACTTTTCTAACAGTAGTAGCGTCTTTTCGGAATAGGACGTTATTAATCTGTATCTGTCCATGAGTCAATCAATTCCTGTATCCTGGTCTAGCGCTGAGGTTATGATTCCTCAAACGCAAGTGCAGCCTGTAGAAAAACTCTCTAACTACGATTTAGTTTTGCGCTGCCAAACTGGTCATCGACCGCAACGTGAGGCATTCGCCGAATTGTTGCGCCGATATCAGCCCCATGTGGAGAAGATTTTATATCATCTGGCTCCAGATTGGCAGGACAGAGCAGATTTAGCCCAAGAAGTCTGGATTCGCGTTTATCGCAATCTTAAGCGCCTCAATGAGCCTGTAAAATTCCAAGGCTGGCTGAGTCGGATTGCGACAAACTTGTTTTATGACGAGTTACGGAAACGCAAGCGCGTTCACCAACCTTTGTCATTAGATGCGCCGAGAATGCTCGATGATGGCGAAATGGATTGGGAAATTGCGGCGGATAATCCTGGCCCAGTAGAAAAATTAACTACTACTGAGTTTTATGAGCAATTGCATACTGCGATCGCAGATTTACCAGAAGTTTTTCGCATAACCATAGTTTTGCGCGAAATTGAAGGTATGGCTTATGAAGAAATTGCCGAAATTACCGGAGCTTCTCTGGGAACGGTGAAATCGCGAATCGCTAGAGCAAGGCAAAGACTTCAGTCCCAATTGCAAAACTATTTAGATAGTTAATAAAACTTCAAAATGGGTTCATAGCCCCTATCGGCTGTTTTATGATCCATAGTAGACTAGCCATTACTCACCAAAGGGTTTCCTGACCCTCCTGTTACGGAAGGATTTGATATGACTCCTGAGTTTGAATCCCAAAAACACAAACACAATTCCTTTGGGGATTCGCCAGATCCCTGTCAGTGCGCTCGTGATATGGAAAAGCGCGATTGCTTTGAACTACTTAGCGCCTACCTGGATGGAGAAGTGAGTGCAACAGAACGCAAACAAGTAGAGGACTGGTTAGAAACCGACCCCAACATTCAATGCTTATATAAAAGATTACTTAATCTGCGTCAAAGATTACGGAGCGCACCAGTACCAGCTTCCACTCAACCTGTAGATGTCACAGTAGATCAAGTATTCTCTCGTTTAGAAAATCGTCGCCGCAAACCTATTTTATTTGTAGGGGGAGCAGCAATTGCAGCTGCTGTAATTGCTGCTGTATCAGGAATTTTCGGCAACCAAAATGCTTGGTCGCCGCAAATCGCTAATTCTCCTGTTAGGTCTGATTCTGAAGCTTTGACGATCGCCCTAAGCGAACCCGTAATCCAAATTCCTCAAGTATCAAATGGAACATATAAATATCAAAAATCCCCAGTAGCTTACCCGCACACGGTTAAATAATTGGACAAGGGAATTGGGGACGAGGAGACAAGGGGACAAGGGGACAAGGGAAAATTTAAAATCTATTGTCCTGTCCACCAACCAGAGGGAATTAGTACTCCGCCAATTTGTTCAACTTGGTCTAGAGTCATAAAATAAGCCCAAGCTAAACCTAAAGGTTTTGCTTCGGGACTGTAAACTTCTAATTGCTTGCGGTTATAAAAATTTTTCTCTGGGGGACACTGGGGGTCGTGTCCTTCCAGTGGGTCGAGATTTTGGAGAATATAAGGTGTGTTAAAGGTCAGCAAGTAACCTTGAACTACACCTTTACCAAAAACCATTGCGGGATAACCTACAGGTAAAGCGAATAATTGACCTTGAACAGTCGCTCTTGTTGCCGCTACTACTTTACCACCACAATAATGTTGATAATTGGACTCTCCAGGTTTGAGAGTTCCATAAACAAATACTTTTATTAATTCTGAATTAGGTTGCTGAAACATTCAATTTTGGATTTTAGATTTTTTTGATTTCCCTCTGGTTAAGATTCAGGTGAGATGCCATAGATTGCCAGTAAATCTCTGTCTGAATCTGTAATATCACCTGGGAAAAAGTTGGGATTTTCTATTTCTTCCCATGAGTAAGGACAGAGTTTTGGAAAAATATCTATTCCGATTCCTGTTTCATCAATAGCTAGGTCAACTCCAGATGAATAAGCTGCATCTTTGGCATCATTTAGGAAAGGTTTTAAGCTGGGATTTTCCCGAATTATATTTTTGATTTCATTTCGCTGTTCTCGAATTGTTCTAATCCAACTTCTCGATCGATGAATAGGTTGATATTGCCACTTTAATAAATGTCCAATAATAATTTTTAACCGATTTACTAACTCTCTTTTTTCCTGTTTACCCAAAGATTCTATTTCCTCAATTAAATTCTCAATATCAAGATTCTCTATGTCACGCTGACGCAACAACTGAACTTGTTTTTGAGTCCAAGCGTAAAAGTCAGTATCATACAAATTGATGAGTGGAAGGTTCATCCTGTCTTCTTCAGATGGCTTTGTACTCATTTAATCTATATCATTATCATTAAGTATGGAAAAAATTATAGCTGTAACCTTAAGCGGTAGTTCATTCAAGGATATGTCAAAATATTGAGGCAGAAGTGATACGGCTAACGGTACGCTATGCGATCGCCAAATATAGTAGGAGAATTAAAGTGGAATCTCGATATAACCCGACAGCAATAGAGGAAAAATGGCAGAAAACTTGGGCTGAACAAGGATTAGACAAAACCCCCACAGAGAAAGACAAACCCAAATTTTACGCATTATCCATGTTCCCCTATCCATCGGGCAACCTGCACATGGGTCACGTTCGTAACTATACAATAACGGATGTGATTGCCAGAGTATATCGGATGCAGGGTTATCGCGTACTACATCCAATGGGATGGGATGCTTTTGGACTCCCCGCAGAGAACGCCGCGATAAAAAAAGGCATTCATCCAGCGAAATGGACTTACAGTAATATTGCCCAAATGCGATCGGAATTAAAACGCCTTGGGTTATCTTACGATTGGGATTGTGAACTCGCCACCTGTTCCCCCGATTACTATAAATGGACGCAGTGGATATTCTTACAATTTTTCCAAGCAGGATTAGCATATCAAAAAGAAGCCGCAGTTAACTGGGACCCTGTTGATCAAACAGTTTTAGCCAATGAACAAGTTGACAGCGAAGGACGTTCTTGGCGTTCTGGCGCAATAGTGGAAAAGAAAAAATTGCGCCAATGGTTCCTTAAAATTACCGACTACGCCGAACAATTACTTCAAGATTTAGATAAATTACCAGGTTGGCCCGACAGAGTAAAATCAATGCAAGCTAACTGGATTGGTAAATCTGTTGGCGCTTATTTAGAATTTCCTATAGTCGGAATGGATGAGAAAATTGGTGTGTTTACCACTCGTCCAGACACAGTTTTTGGTGTTAGTTATATAGTACTTGCACCCGAACATCCGTTAACACCAAAAGTCACCACATCCGACAATAAAGAAAAAATTGAAACATTCATCAAAGAAGTTGCCAGTCAAAGTGAATTAGAACGCACTGCGGAAGATAAACCAAAACGGGGAATTCCTACAGGCGGAACAGCAATTAATCCATTTACAGGTGAAGAAATTCCCATTTGGATTGCTGATTACGTATTGTATGAATATGGCACAGGCGCGGTAATGGGTGTACCCGCTCATGATGTTAGGGATTTCAAATTTGCTACAGAACAAAACTTACCCATTAAAGTAGTAATTACTCCCGCAGAAAGTGCCGAAGAACAAATCACCGAAGCATACACAGAACCAGGAATTATGATTAATTCCGGTGACTTTAATGGGATGAATTCTACTGAAGGGAAACAGGCAGTTATTGACTATGCAGAAAAACAAGGTTTTGGCAAAGCAAGAATCCAATATCGATTGAGAGATTGGTTAATTTCGCGTCAACGTTATTGGGGTGCGCCAATACCTGTAATTCATTGTCCCAAATGTGGAATTGTCCCAGTTCCCGAATCAGAATTGCCCGTAGTTTTGCCAGAAAATGTCGAATTCAGTGGTCGTGGCCCTTCGCCTTTGGCACAATTAGGAGAATGGGTAAATGTGCCATGTCCGAGTTGTGGAACTGCGGCAAAAAGAGAAACCGATACGATGGATACTTTTATCGATTCATCGTGGTATTATTTGCGGTTTACTGATGCCAAAAATGAGAAACAGGTGTTTGATTCTGGGAAAACAAATGATTGGATGCCTGTGGATCAATATGTAGGTGGAATTGAACACGCGATTTTACACTTACTTTATTCTCGCTTTTTTACTAAGGTGTTGCGAGACTGCAAACTCCTCAACTTCGACGAACCATTCAACCGCCTATTAACACAAGGCATGGTACAAGGATTAACATATACAAATCCCAAAAAATCAGGAAATGCTAAATACATTCCTTCCGCTTTAGTTAATCCCAACGATCCCAAAGATCCAGAAACAGGAGAACCCTTAGAAATCTCCTATCAAACCATGTCTAAATCTAAATATAACGGCGTAGCGCCAGAAGATGTAATTAACAAATATGGTGCAGACACCGCCCGAATGTTCATCCTTTTCAAAGCGCCACCGGAAAAAGATTTAGAATGGGATGATGCAGATGTTGAAGGACAATTCCGCTTTTTAAATCGCGTTTGGTCTTTGATAACAGAGTATAGTGAAACGACACCTGCAAAAACCCAAAAAGGCGAATTAAGCAAAGCAGAAAAGGATTTACGTCGCGCAATTCACACTGCAATTGATGAAATTTCCAAGGATTTAGAGGGAGATTATCAATTAAATACTGCGGTTTCCGAGATGATGAAATTGAGTAACGCACTCAAAGATGCAACTTGCAAAAATTCCGCAGTTTATACCGAAGGAATCGAAACTTTAATCTTGCTTTTGGCACCGTTCGCACCTCACATTGCCGAAGAATTATGGCAGATGATTGGTAATCAAGAATCTGTCCATAAACAAACTTGGCCAAAACTTGATGAATCAGCTTTAGAAGTTGATGAAATTACCTTGGTAATTCAAATTAATGGAAAAACTCGCGGCACAATTCAAGCACCTGCTAATTTAGATAAACAGGGATTAGAAAAATATGCCCGTGAATCTGACGCTGCGAAACGTTACCTTGAGGAAGGAAAGGAACCGAAAAAGGTAATTGTAGTACCAGGAAAATTAGTAAACTTCGTAATTTAAACCTAGCAAAATCATTAGTCATTTGTGGTTAATTCAACAAATGACTAATGAGAAATTACCAAGGAAAATTAAGCCATGAATAACTTATTAACTAAGTTTCAACAGTAAATTTTTTGAACCGCAAAGGACGCGAAGGACGCAAAGAAGAGGGAAGAAGAGAGAAGAATAAGAAAGAGAGAGGTCAAATGGAACTGCATCCCAACTAAAATATATCTGTATTCTTATCTGTGTTCATCTGTGTTTATCTGTGGACATCTGTGGTAAAAAAAACAATATTTCGGGTAATCAAAAAGTTTAAATTAATTCTTATCTGCGTTTATCTGCTTTCATCTGCGGTTAAAAAAAGTCTTCGCTAATCATCATTAACAAAGACTTTCTAAACTAATAATTACTGCATTTTACAGAACTTTCTTTCTCGATCGCTCTCCGGTTCTTGCCAAGAATAAGCAAAATGACTCACAGTATTAATTTGGGGTGCTACTTGGCGCATTGCTTGCATTTGTACTTCCAAAGATGGACGATTCCCGAAAGATTGACCCCAATTTCCGGCGATCGCAGGTCGAATATCTGTACCATAAGGAGCTAAGTTAACTACCCTTTGCAACTCTTGCACAATACAGCTAGTAGTACCACAATCTGCATAAATCATCGGATGCCATTCAATATTACTGGGAAACCTATCCCAAGGTTGTACCCGTGAATCAAAACCTTGACCCACAGCCTTATTTCCACCAGGAAAAAACACCGCACCAGAAGGCAAACCTAATCGCTGCACAGGTTCAACCGCTGACGAGAGAAAGTCTATCACCCCTTGAGCAGCATGAGCTACAGTTAATTGCCAAAGTTCTGTTTGTAAATATGGTTGACGTTGGGCGGGGGGCAGTATATCTTTCTTCAAATCAGGAGTACGTCCTTGCCAAAGTGGTTCACTTTCTTGGGGATAAAGTTGATCGACTTGAGCAATATCACCGCTATTAATAAATCCCTTACTTAAAAACCTGCGAATTAATTCCAAACCTTTATAGTTTAAAGCTCTTTGCAACAAAACTTGCTGAGCAGCATCGCCGTAAATCCACAAGTCTTGTACCTTTGTTGCGACGGAAGCTTCCCCCATACCTCTGGGATAACGAATATAATCAAACAGCATTCCATCGGGTTTACGTTTAAGTATGGCCTGAATTAACCGATTGTAATCCTGTCGAGCTTGTAAATTATAAGGATCGACAAAAGCCTTACTAGCATCACCCTTAGTTAAATCAGTATCCGCCCTAGCCTCATTCACCACATCCAAGCTAGTTTGATTTCGACCATTCCGTGCCATTATTTGTCTGCGATCGGGCCGTTGTGCATAAGCATAACCGAAATTCATCGAAAATAGCCAAGCATAAACCTTTAACCCCCGTTCCCGGCCTTTTTGAATCGCTTGGGCAAATAAATCCGCTTTTTCTGACCCTGGTACTTGAATAACAGATTGCCAAGGAGTTGGATTATCCGCTTGCGGCAATAATACTTGTGCGTCGTAAAAAACTTCTACATAAACTTGGTTATAACCCTTATTGACAATCCGATCCATAATGTAATCTAACGAACCAGGTCGCAAATCACACGGATACAAACGTAGCCAAATAGCTTGATTGCGAGGCCAATTTTGCTCCCGACACTCTTGTAATTGTTTTGCTTGTTTAGTAATTAGTTCTTTGTAACGTCTTTGTGCATCTTGATTTCCAGCCAAAGCCGTCTGTCGTAGGCTTTCTTTTTGTCTAATCATTTCAGCCGTTAACTGACAAGGTATTAGAATTTGTGCCCCAGTTGGTTGAATTCCCAAATTCTGACTAACTAAGGTAGTAGTGAAAACTCCGGCTAAAAACCCAGTACAGAAACGCATTTGGCGGCGTGTAATTGCTGGTAGAGATGGCATCGATCTGAAGTAACCTTTCATGCTATCAAGCTGAAAATCAACGACAAAACAGAGAATCAGATTTACTGATTTTGCACCCATACTTGCTTCCTAAAGCAGGATACTGCTTTTTTGAGCGAATGGGTAGAACGAAAATTGCCAAAATAAAACCCCGCTTGATTATCACATAGCGGGGAAAGATTACCTTTTTTAGATCAAAGATTTACATTTAGACTAGCCATTCTTCGATCGCTTCTTCCTTAGTATTCGTGTTCCGTGACGGAGTTTCGCGATTAAACTTCATGTGAATCGCTCTAGTTTGCTCACCATCAGCCGCCACCGCCATAATCGGATAATCAATTAAACCATCTTGGAACGACATCTGGAAGCGGAAAGTTCCATCTGGATTCAACTTAATCGGACGACCACCAATAGTAACAGTAGCATCCGGTTCAGTCGCACCGTAAACAATCAACTCAGCATCCGCAATCAACCAGAACTTGCGCGGACGAATCGGAGGCGCAGAAGCCGAAAAACCAAGTCCAGAAACCGTAGGCGCTGCCCACAATCCTACCCCAGAAGGAATGATATAGGAACTGAGTGCCTGTTCATGAGAACTCACCGCATAAGAACTCACCGCATAAGAACTGATGGGAATTTGATACGAACTCACCGCGTAAGAACTCAACCCATAAGAACTTATCGCTTGTTCGGCTGAACTTAACCCGTAGGAACTTATTGCATAAGAACTGATGGGAATTTGGTACGAACTGACGGCGTAAGAACTCAACCCATAAGAACTTATCGCTTGTTCGGCTGAACTTAACCCGTAGGAACTAATCGCGTAAGAACTGATGGGAATTTGGTACGAACTGACGGCGTAAGAACTCAACCCATAAGAACTTATCGCTTGTTCGGCTGAACTTAACCCGTAGGAACTTATTGCATAAGAACTGATGGGAATTTGGTACGAACTGACGGCGTAAGAACTCAACCCATAAGAACTGATCGCTTGTTCGGCTGAACTTAACCCATAAGAACTAATCGCGTAAGAACTGATGGGAAGTTGATAGGAACTGACGGCGTAAGAACTTAACGCCTGTTCATAAGAACTTAAGCCGTAGGAACTGAGTCCATAAGAACTGACAGCGTAAGAACTTATTGCCTGTTCATAAGAACTGAGTCCATAAGAACTGACAGCGTAAGAACTTATTGCCTGTTCATAAGAACTGAGTCCATAAGAACTAATGCCGTAGGAACTCAGAGCGTAAGAACTGACTACGCCGTAAGAACTCATGACTTCGTAAGAACTGACTACGCCATAGGAACTCATGACTTCATAAGAACTGACTACGCCATAGGAACTCAGAGCATAGGAACTAATGGCTTGTTCGTAGGAACTGAGTCCATAGGAACTAATGGCGTAAGAGCTAATCGCTTGTTCATAAGAACTTACTCCATAAGAACTGATGGCGTAAGAACTCAAGGGTACTGTGTAAGAGCTCACAGCATAAGAACTCATTGCCTGTTCATAAGAACTGACAGCGTAAGAGCTTATGGCGTAAGAGCTCACGGCGTAAGAACTCACGGCATAAGAACTTACTGCGTAGGAGCTCACAGCGTAAGAACTTACTGCGTAAGAGCTCACGGCGTAAGAACTGAGGGGTACAGCGTAAGAACTAACAGAAAAAGAACTGACTGCTGGTACGTAGGAACTGACGCTAAAAGAACTCAGTTGTACAGAATATGAACTGACAGCGTAAGAGCTAACTGAGTAGGAGCTAAGAGCTTGTTCATAAGAGCTGACTGCGTAGGAACTCACTGGTTGCATGGAGCCTGGTACTTGCTGCATGGAGCCAAATACGGAACCTGCGATGCGTTGTGCTTCAGCAACTTCTGCTAATTCAAAAATTTCTTTGGTGGCAACGCTGGCAACTTCTGCTACGCGCTTTTCTGGGGGTACTAGTTCAAAGAAAGTTTTGCCTTTGAGTTCTTCTTCCCAAGAAACGGTAATAAATTGGTCTTCAACCCAGTCTGAGGGATAGATGGGAGGGATGCGGATGGCTGCGGAACGAGCTAAGAGTAACCAGAAACCGTCAGTGCGTCTGTAACCAATTTCTACTACGTAGTCGCGATCGCTCACTGGAATTGGCAAATACCATTCCCTTGCTAGTTCATCACAAGGATATTCTTGAATGCTATGTGGACTTTGGTAATCCAGGGTAATATCTGTAACATCGTACAATCGCAACGCTAGTTGTTGTCCACCTTGACGACGCAATTCTTCTTTCGCTTCATAGGGGATATCCCAGTAAGCATAAGCCCACTGTGGATCGCGTGGCATTAAAACTATCCGGCATTCCCCGTAACCAGCCGGAAGATCGGCTAGTCCATCGTCTACTGTGGAAAGAATCTCTTCGCTCATCTCTTCTTGACCCAGGTCATACTTTGCGGCTTCCACTGCTTCTTGTGCCTCCATTTTTGTGATTTTTAGTTGAGCCGGAGCTTCTTGTACTTGTAGGTGTTGTTGTACTTCTAAAATTGCTGTTAACAGTTGCGATTTCCGCATCCGGCTATAACGAGAAATGCCGTACTCGCTGGCGACTTTTCGCAATTGTCGCAAGGTCATGTCTTCTAAAGGGGGACGTTCTTTCGTCATCTGTTCTTTCTCCAGTTTTCGGGACTACTTTTAAATCTGCTACTTTCTGAACGATTAAATTTGTTCATTTTCAGCTAGTTAACACCTCACAAACCTTTAATTTCCTGTGTTTTTTTGGGATTTTATCTGTTTATACGAAATTTATTTTCCATGTATTTTTTTCAATTTAGTCACTCCTTGCAAAAGACAAAACAAATGAGATTCTTTTTGCGATTTCCATTCCTAGTGCTGTCTCTGGTAGTTCACTGCAAACAATGTCCGTGCATCCGATCGGTAATGATGAAATTGGGTGGAGAAACATTTGTTAAATCATTCATAGCCAAGGAATCACTTTTTTTTTGGGATCGTGGGGATCGCTTTCTTCACAATATGTTGCAAAAATTCTGGCAGAAGGTCAAGGGGTTTCTACCATCATCCTGAGTACATTTACGTGATTATCGGGTGCTGACGCTACAAAATGTCATCAGATCATGACATTAGCCATTAAAGCCTATTTCGGTTATGTCAAAATTTCCTGACATAACCTGATGAAAGTATTTTTAAATCAAAAAATTAGCAATCAAGCACAAGCCCGGATGAATTTTATTTACTCATGACCTGTGCCGATCGCGCAGCGTTGCGTAGCCAATCGTTCAACTTTTCTAATATCACTGATAACTATCTTTTAACTGGCGTGATAGTTTTAATTTTCCACTGACCATTGTCACGCACTAAATCATATCTCACACGCAGATTAGGACTGTTATAAGACTCTTTTTGAATTGCTTGATTGTCTTGCAGAGTTTCTACTGATTCACTTACTTGTGCCTCTACTCTGGCTTCTTTAGCCGTTGTTCTCACAACTTTTACTGAATCTTCCTTAACATTGTGTTCGTATTTGCGAGACTTGTTTTGCCTTTGGGTTGTTTGTGCCAGTCTGCGCCAGCGAGATAATGCTGGGTCAACTAAAATATTGTTGAGGGCATCAATTTCATGTTGAGGGCCAAAAGCTTTGGATTTTGTATCTAGCCAGAGGACAACCGCTTGTTGAGCAACTTCTGGAGTAATCGGACCAGCAGTACTTAACATCGCAGTATTATTTTCTGGGGTAGGTGCGGGAACAGGTTCTACTTGTTCTATGGGTTTTTGTACTTGCGGTGCAG
Organism: [Phormidium] sp. LEGE 05292; assembly: GCF_015207735.1. Lineage (GTDB taxonomy): Bacteria > Cyanobacteriota > Cyanobacteriia > Cyanobacteriales > Aerosakkonemataceae > Floridanema. The sequence goes on along the minus strand of NZ_JADEWG010000080.1, from coordinate 18,501 downwards.
GTTTGGGGCTAAGAGCTTGAATAATCCAACTGATTAGTAGTATGGAGAGTCCGATTCCGAATAAGCCAATTAGTCCTAAAACTACCAAAGGCACTTCTCGATCGATTCTGCCTCTGCCTCTGGATGGCAACCAATTTTGCCAATTTGACCATCGATTGGCGCGTTGAGCGCGTCTGTTACTCATAGGAACGGATACTCCCCGAAGTGATGGATCGGTTTCTGTGGTAGTTCCGGCTGTGGTTTGATGTTTGGGTGTTCCAGCTCCTTGAATGACAGTTCGTTCACTCACTTGAGTTGTCTGAGCTTCTGTACTAGTTGTTCCCTGTGCTACTCGCTGGGCGGTGGGTACAGTTTGTAAGTTGTAGACGCTGGCATCTTCTATATCGCCAGCGGTGGTAAAGCTTCTGGCGTTGGCGTTTTCTCTGATTGCATCGGGGTTAGAAGCTTCAGCTTGGTTTGTGGAGTAGGTTAAACTGCGACTTCCTCCAGCAGCGGTACCTGCGCCAATACTAGAGACTCTCGACAATTGCTCAGATGCGATCGCTACCCAATCATTTACACCTTCTGTTTCCGGTGGCAATGCTTCTAAGCTACTTTGTAATTGTTCATCAGCAAAGTATTCTTTCAAAGATACTTGTTGATTTACCAAATCGCGGAAATGGGGAAAAACTTCTGACTGTAACCAATGTTCGCTATACAAACAAAGTCCGGGTAATAAATCTGGATCTCCTTGGGAATGTTCCCGAATAAAAGCGAGTGATTGGTGTTCGCCAGATAATTCTAAGGCTTGGGAAGCTTCTTCTGTTTGTCCCAATAATAGAGCCGCCACAGCCATTTCCAGATAAACATCTTGGCGCTTCAATAGCCTAGTAAGCAACATTTTGGCACGGCGAATTAAGCCCGGTTCTCTTTCTATAAATCCCCTAGCTAAAAGTGCATAAACTGCCAAATAGGTGGCAACTGCGGAAGGGCGACGCGCTTCTTGCTCAAATAAAGCTTGTTGTTCGGCAACGGTAAGATAGACCCGTAATTGCTGAATGAATCGCAGGAATTCATCTACACTTAACCCTGATTGATCGTTGCCATTGCCATCAATTCCTCCCCGTTCTTGCAGCATTTCTCGTAATAACTGCAATCCTTGACTACGGGATTCAATACTTTCTTGTGGCAAGGCTAATAATTCTAATATTCGGTAGGGTCGCAGTTTATAAACATCTGCTTGGAGTTCACCCCTAATGTTAGGAAATAATCCTTCTCGCAATAATACGTCTTGCCCAACATTTAAGGTAGTTGCGGCATTTTCATAGCGCCGCTGTTTCCATTGTTCCCGTCCTAATTCTAAGCAAGCTTGAGCAACTGTTAAAACTATATCTGGGCGGACAATTTTTGGTTCGCCGAATCGACCGTTTTCAATGTCTGTATTGCTAGAAGTCAGGTAATAACGTCCGAGTTTCAGGACTAATTCATATTCTCCTAACTCTGCCAAAATTAGCAAAGCACCCAGAAATTGGTCATCGTTAATTTCAATACTGGGGGAGTTAGGGTCAATGTTAAAGGTGATAGATTCTTCTGAATCAGTGGTTGCTGATTCAGTTTGTTCCTCAGTTTGTGGTTCGTAGGTTTTGGTGAGAAACGTAGCGTCGTAAGATTGTCGCTGTTCTGGGTTAGCAAGAACGGCGTGAGCTTCATCAATGAGTTGTTTACGACTTGCGATCGCCACTTCCGAGTACTCCCGCCTTGGTAGTTGCATAATGCGATCGCGATACGCCTGTTGCAACTGTTCGGCTGAAGCCTGAATAGGCAAACCTAGAATTCGATAATAGTCCAGTGGAATACGCACAGGCCACTTCCCCAGCAGCAAAGAACTTTAAGTTAGCTTATGTTATCTAAATTCACGCCACTTAGAAATAGTTTATTTACTTTTCGCAGCTTTGGTGGCGATCGAGTTTATGATATCTCCTCTGTCAAGACCCTGCATAGGTCATGGGATTTTCCATTGCCGATTTTAGATTTGATGCTCCGGCTAAATCTAAAATTGGTCAAGCCAATTCTACCAGTTAATGAGGTTTACAGCGATTAGTATAAGCTAAAAGATACTGCACAATATTAGTTTCGGGTTTTGCTGCGAGGATACAAGAAAAATTATGGTTCAGGAACGAACTTTGCCCGTATTTGATACGGCTTCAGCGCAAATTGACAAGGCAGAAGGTTTGCGGCTCTATGAAGATATGGTTTTAGGCCGCTTTTTTGAAGATAAGTGTGCTGAAATGTACTATCGGGGCAAAATGTTTGGTTTTGTCCACTTATACAACGGTCAGGAAGCGGTGTCTACTGGCGTGATTAAATCTTTACGTCAAGATGAGGATTATGTTTGCAGCACTTATCGCGATCACGTTCATGCTTTGAGTGCGGGTGTTCCAGCGCGAGAGGTAATGGCAGAGTTGTTTGGCAAGGCGACTGGCTGTTCTAAAGGTCGGGGTGGTTCGATGCACATGTTTTCCGGTGAGCATAATCTTTTGGGTGGTTATGCTTTTGTGGCGGAAGGCATTCCGGTGGCGACTGGTGCGGCTTTTCAATCTAAGTATCGTCGGGAAACGATGGGAGATGCCAATGCCGATCAAGTTACGGCTTGCTTTTTTGGCGATGGTGCTTGTAATAATGGTCAGTTTTATGAGTGCTTGAATATGGCGGCGCTGTGGAAACTGCCGATTCTTTATGTGGTAGAAAATAACAAGTGGGCGATCGGTATGGCTCACGAAAGAGCAACTTCAGAACCAGAAATTTACAAGAAAGCGGCTGCTTTTGGCATGGCTGGCTATGAAGTTGATGGTATGGATGTACTGGCAGTGCATCAGGTAGCGCAGGAAGCGGTGGCGCGTGCTCGTGCTGGTGAAGGCCCAACTTTAATTGAAGCATTAACTTATCGTTTCCGGGGTCACTCTTTGGCTGACCCGGATGAACTTCGCTCTAAAGAAGAGAAAGAATTCTGGTTTCCCCGCGATCCAATTAAGAAGTTGGGGGCTTATTTAACTGAACACAATTTGGCAACTGAAGACGAACTAAAGGCGATCGAACAAAAAATTCAAGCCGTTGTAGATGATTCAGTGGAATTTGCCCAAAATAGTCCTGAACCAGATCCTAGCGAGTTACATCGTTTTGTATTTGCAGAAGATGAGTAATTTGGTCAGGACTTACGCACTTAGATCCCCCAACCCCCTTAACAAGGGGGCTTAGAAGGTTCCCCCGTGATGTTAATAGCGAAGCTTCCTCTGGTTCCCCCCTTTTTAAGGGGGGCGGAGGGGGGATCTAAAAGGGGGGCTAGTTCGGATCTAAGTTTCAGGCTCCAGAGTGCGTAAGTCCTATTGGTGATGAGTGATTAGCAATTAACTGTAGTTGCTAGTTATTAATTTTGGCAACTTGTAGAGACGTTTCATGCAACGTCTCTACTAATTAACATTCTTTTAAAGCTCTGTTGTAACTAATCCTTTGAGGTTTGCCAATTTCGATGTTATTTGTTGCAAAAGCTTGGCGAACTCGCAAACGAAACTCTCGTCCAACACTCCATTGTTCCATCGGTGCGGTTTTTATCCAGACTCGTACTAACATTCCCTCGTGGGATAAATCATCAATACCTAAAACATCTGGTGGTTCAGGTAAACGCACTTGCCATTCTGGTTCACTATAAAGTTTTTGTCCTACTTCTCTCAAAATTTCTAATACTTTTTCGGGGTCATTTTCGTAGGCTACTACGATCGCAAAATCCACCCGTGACCAAAGGCGTGTTAAATTACTGACATCTGTAATATTACTGTTAGGAATTGTAATGAGTTGACCTTCGGCATTTCTCAATTGAGTTACTCGCAGATTCAAGTTTTCTACTAATCCGCTTTTCTCCCCAATTTGAATTACATCTCCGATCGCAAATTGATCTTCCATTAAAATTAAGCAGCCATTGACAAGATCCTTAATTAAACTTTGGGAACCAAAAGAAATTGCTAAACCAATCACAGCACCACCAGCCAAAATTGAACTAGTAGGAATGTCGAATAAGCTGAGTGTCCAGAGAATCCCAACAATCACTAAAACAAAAGTAATTAACCCTTTTAAAGCTCCAGCAATTGTTTTAGTTCGTAAGGCAATCCGCTGCGCTTCTGCTAAAGAAATTGCGGGATTGATTTTCCAGGGATGGATGAAGCGATCGATCGAGCTTTTGCTAATCCGAATCAATAAACTAATCGCAAACCAAATCACAAGCAATGCAAATGGTGTAGCTAATAACATAAGACTCAATTGCATCAGAATCGGTACTTGGGAGACGATGAAATAAATCCCGATATACCAGATTAAAATCAAAACCCAAATTAGGAACCATTTCAGAAATTTGTCAAACTCTAATCGTCTTTTCAAAGTGAATTGCTGTTGCATAGTAACGAGAAAAGAAGAGCGCAAATCAGCAATTTCCCTAGCTTCTGTCTCCTCTCCCTCCATCGTCTCAGATTCAGCTATATCCTGGGATTTCTTAACTTTTTCTGCTGCGATCGCAATTTCCAATTCTTTTTGATAACGAGCTTCCAGAGTTTGTTCCCGGCGACTCAATATTCGCCGCAATAACCAAATTACAGCACTAGCAATTAAAAGCCCCAACAAGATTTGTGTTGCTTGCCAGATTCTCTCCCGCAACACTTCCGGGGATAATAACTGCTTCATACGAACTATTTCCTCTTGAATAATTCCTTGCCATTCCTTAGCTAACTCTTCCAAACTTTTGCCGTTATAATCAGCATCGGGTTCTGTCACCGTGACTAACCGAATTGGACGAGAAGATCGTTCGTCACTAATTTGAATAATGTAGCGATTATTGAGTATGGCGGTTGAAACAGTTGGGGTTTGTTTTGCCTGAAAAGTTCGTTCTACAACTCGCCAAAGTCGATCGGCAATTTCCTGTGCTCTTGTCTCAACTGGAAGTCGCCCCTCTGGTATATTGTCACGATTCCAAATTGTTGGGGATGCCACTTCAAACAATATTTTATTGTCCAGAGGCGATCGAACTTTAGCAACTTCAAATTCCCCGATTCGCGTCACATTTGGTGGCGGCTGCATCGGATTGGTGGAAGCAGCTGTTGGCAAAGAAGGTATTTGACTCTGAACAGGGAGATTCCAGCCGATGATTAAACTGAGTGTAAATACGCCGATCAGGGTAAAGCGGATTACTCTCAGAAGGTGACGACGATATAACAGCCTATTCATAAGTCAAAAAATCACAGAAAGAAAACGAATTTATTTTAATCGGCTTTGGTGACTAAACTGCAAAAAATAGCAATAATTATCCCCAATTAACGCAGCGAAACAAAATCTGCTTGTGTAATCAAGTTAGCAGCAATTCCATTCAAAGTTGCCAACAATTCATTACTACCAAGCTGGGTAATTACGGTATTACTTCCACTTTGTGCGATTGCCAATTGTTGGAAAGTCAAACCTCCATATAAAGCCAACAAATCTACCCCATCTTGAAAGTCAGTAATCACATCACTACCTTTACCAGCAGCTAACACAAATTGGTCACTACCATTACCACCACTCAGAGAATCATTACCCAAATCACCACTGAGCAAATCATTACCATCACCACCAATTATAGTGTCATCACCTTTACCCCCATAAATCGAATCATTACCAGCTTCACCACTCAGCCAATCTGTACCTTGATTACCAAAAATTAAATCATCGCCAATACCGCCACAAATTTCATCATTATCACTATCAGAAGCGTTAGTTCCATTACCTCCGTAAAGCGTATCATTGCCATCATCACCGCACAGAAAATCATTGCCTAAATCGCCAAACACCAGATCATTTCCCGCTTCTCCGAACAGAAAATCCTGCCCTTGACCACCGTAGAGAGTATCATTACCATCCTCAGCAAAAATAAAGTCTTTCCCAGTATTACCGTAAAGCAAATCATTACCTTCACCGCCAAAGATCACATCATCATCGGTGCTTCCCGATAAATCATTAGTACCACAACCAAATACAGTATCGTCACCTTTATCGCCAGCTAAAATGTCATTGCCTTTATCGCCGTAGATAATGTCATTATCTTGACCACCGCGCACGAAATCATTACCTTGACCACCGCGCACTGTATCATTACCTTCATTACCGTGAACGTAATCTTGACCTTCGTTACCGTTGAGAAAATCGTTGCCTTTACCACCAGCAATCCAATCGTCATCGGTACTACCGTAAACTTGATCGCTTCCTTTTCCACCAAGTAAATTATCACTACCTCCTTCACCTAGTAAAAAATCATTTCCAGCAAAACCAAAAATCTGATCATTCCTAGTACTACCTACCAGAAAATTACCGTTGTCATCGTCATCTTGGAAATCGTCAGCAGGATATAAATCTATTAACACACCAGGCAAATTATTCAGATCGGGAGCAGTAACATAATCACAGAAACAATCTTCAAGATCGGCAATAGCAACACTGGCGTTTTTGTTAGCACCAACGTTGTAGCCATTACCACTGTTTAAGGTGAGTTGGACAGTTTCATTTGGGTCAAATACTGCGTCGGCAACTGGGGCGACATTTAAGATGGCGGTTTTTTGTCCAGCTGCAATAGTAAAACTGTTGGCAGTAACAGCAGCAATGTTGGAGCCTTGGGTTAGAGTGTAGTCAGTGGTGAGGGTAGCAGTTCCCGCCACACCATAGTTGATGGTCAAACCACCTGCAGGGGCGGGGCTATCTAAAGTAATGACAAATGTGCCATTGATTAAACCTCTTTCGCTAGCAAAGTCTTTCGAGGTAATGTTGACGGTGGGTGTGTTATCAGCAATTGTAATGCTGGCTTGAGTGGTAGCCCCTAGAGTGTAGCTGCTAGAACCCTTTTCTAAGGTGAGTTGGACGGTTTCATTGGGGTCAAATACGGTGTCGTCAACAGGGGTGACGTTTAAGGTAGCAGTGGTTTGTCCAGCAGCAATAGTAAAAGTTTTCGCCGCAATATTGGCAATGTTAGAGCCTGCTGTCAGAGTGAAGTCAGTAGTTTCGGTGGCGGTTCCTCCTACTTTATAAGCGATAGTTAGACCACCTGCGGGGGCAGGGTTGTCCAAAGTAATGATAAAAGTGCCATTGTCGCTGCCTCTTTCGTTGGCATTTGTACCAGGGGCAATGCTGACCACGCGGACATCATCGGCAATAGTCAGGGTGGCGTTATTGGCAGCACCGACGTTGTAGTTAGTTCCTTTTTCTAAGGTGAGTTGGACGGTTTCATTGGGGTCTTTCACTGCGTCGTCAACAGGTGTGACGTTTAAGGTAGCAGTGGTTTGTCCGGCAGCAATAGTAAAACTCTTGGCAGTAACGGCAGTAATGTTGTTCCCTGTGGCTAGGGTGTAGTCGGTGGTACGGGTGGCGGTTCCTGCTACTTTATAGTTGATGACTAGACCGCCTGCGGGGGCTGGTTTGTCTAAGGTAATCAGATAGGTGCCGTTGATGGTGCCTCTTTCGCTGGGATTTGTGCCTGCGGCAATGGTGACGTTGGGGAGAGTGGGGAGAGTGGGGATAACGGGGATTGTGACATCATTATCGGCAATGGTGAGGGTGGCGTTATTGGCTGCACCGACGGTATAGCCTGTGCCATTGTTTAAGGTGAATTGGACGGTTTCATTGGGGTCAACTACGTTGTCGTCAAAGGGGGAGACGATGATGGTGGCTGTGGTTTGTCCGGCGGCAATGGTAAAATCGGTGGCAGTTGCCGCGATAATGTTGTTGCCTGGGGCTAGGTGGTAGTCGGTGTTATTGGTGGCGGTTCCGGCTACACCATAGTTAATGGTCAAACCGCCTGCGGGGGCGGGTTTGTCTAAAGTAATCAGGTAGGTGCCGTTGCTGCTGCCTGCTTCGCTGGGATTTGTGCCTGCGGCAATGGTGATAACTGGGGGAATTATCGGAGGCGCTACATCATCATCGATAATGCCGATAGTGCTTTGAGAAGTTAAGGTATCCAGCTTATAGTTACTACCACTGGTTAAGGTGAGTCTGACGGCTTCAGTTCCTTCAACGTCTGTGTCGTCAACGGGGGTGACGTTTAAGGTGGCGGTAGTTTGTCCGGCAGCAATGGTAAAACTGGTGGGAGTAACGGCGGTAATGTTGGTGCCTGTGGCTAGGTGGTAGTCGCTGTTACGAGTGGCGGTTCCGTCCAGGTTATAGTTAATGGTCAGACCGCCTGCGGGTGCGGGATAGTCTAGGACGATGCCAAATAAGCCGTTGACGGTGCCTTGTTCTTCGGCATTTTTGCCTGAAGTGACTTTGACGGTGGGTACAACTACTCCCAGTTTGGCTACGAAGCTGTCTTGACCTCCTTGGGAATTTAGAAGTTTAGTCCCGAAGCTGGCGCTGCCATTGAACGCGCCTGTGACGTAGACGTTGCCACTACTGTCGGTGGCGATGCCTCTGCCATTATCATTACCACTACCCCCCAGATCGATCGCCTCAGTGATGTTGCCACTGCTGTCCAGTTTGGCTACGTAGATGTCAGCGCTTCCTTGGGAAGTCAGGGTAACACTCCCAAAAGTTTTAGCGCCAGTGAATCCGCCTGTGACGTAGAGGTTGCCGCTACTGTCGCTGGCAATGCCGTAGCCAGGACCTGCCAAACTTTTCGTCCAAGTGACGTTGCCACTGCTGTCCAGTTTGGTCACGAAGGGGTCAGGGATTGTCCCCGATGGACCCGCAATAGTGTATGTGATGTAGGTATTGCTGCTACCGTCAGTAGAGATCTTCGTTACATTATCGTTGTACTGATCACCGAAATTTTTCGCCCACGTAACATTGCCGCTGCTGTCCAGTTTGGTCACGAAGATGTCAATGCCTCCCTTGGAAGTCAGGGTCGTATTCCCGAAGGTGACAGGATTTATGAAAGCGCCCGTGATGTATGTATTGCCGCTACTGTCGGTGCTAATGCTCCTACCACCGTCTGATTGACCACCACCGAAACTTTTTGCCCAAGCAACGTTGCCACTGCCGTCCAGTTTGGTAACAAAGATGTCCTCTGCTCCCTGGGAAGTCAGGGTCGTATTCCCGAAGGTGGCGCTGCCTTGGAAACTGCCTGTGGTGTAGATGTTGCCGCTACTATCGGTGGCGATGCTGTAGCTTCTGTTATTGCCGGTACCACCGAAACTTTTCGCCCAAGTGACGTTGCCACTGCTGTCCTGTTTGGTTACGAAGATGTCATCGCTTCCCTGGGAAGTCAGGGTCGTATTCCCAAAGGTGGCGCTGCCTTGGAAATAGCCTGTGGTGTAGAGGTTGCCGCTACTGTCGGTGACTATGCTAATTCCATAGTCGGGGTTGACACCACCGAAACTTTTTGCCCAAGCAACGTTGCCATATCTGTCCTGTTTGGTTACGAAGATGTCATTGCTTCCCTGAGAAGTCAGGGTCGTAGTCCCGAAGGTGGCGCTGCCTTGGAAAGTGCCTGTAGTGTAGATGTAGGTGATGTTGCTGCTACTGTCGGTAACGATGTCGTTGCCTACATCGAACCCAGTACCACCGAAACCTTTCGCCCAAATAACATCGGTCATTGTGAACTCCTGTGAATTTAATGAAGAAAGAACTTTGTTTGCAGGGAGAAGTGATTCTCCTCCCTGGGTTAGACGTTTGGGGGATTTCCTTGATTTAGAGTGATCGAATTAAAAGGTTTAATCCGCTGGTGGTTCTGATCGCCACACAGTTTCCGGTGCGACGTTCTCTCCAATTGCTAAAAAAGCGATACTTGGTACCGTCGTCTAGTTCAACTACAAAGATGGTGGTAGCACCTTGTTGTTTTTGCTTGACTACACAATGCCCGTTAAATCTGGGATATTCAGAATTTTCGTCAGTTAGTTTGCAACGACCTTGGGTTCTGGCAACAACTTCTGCGGAAACTGGAGGCACAAAAGGTAAAACCCAAGTGGCAATGGTTAATCCAACAGTTCCTAATGTGTCAATTTTTGATTCAAGTTGATTTTTATTTATTGCTCCTCACAAAAAATTAGCTTTACTATAACCGACCTTCGTCTACGTCGCTGTAGATGTAGTTGTAAAATTCGTCTCCGGTGACGGCGTTGATAACTGTGATGCGTTTAGTGTTGCGATCGTAAATAACTCGCACTCGTCCATCCGATCCAATAAAGGTGTTGCCGGATGTCCGTCTGAGCACTCCTGAATATTTGAACTCTCCTTCGGTGATCCTGACTGTGATTTCGTTAGGAGTTTTTCTGGTGATAACGGTGACTGGGGTGGGGGAGGAACTACTGCTTGTAGATGAGTTGGATTGATTATCATTGCCAGAAGCGGTGTCCCAGTAGACGTAGATTGATTGATTGGCAAGGCGAAAAATTTGCCCTGCTTCACCTAGTCCTGATTGGCGATAGGCGCGTTGACCATTTTGATCTTGATAGTTACCGGGTTGATTGCCTACTGGACGCAGTTCGTAGCGTCTGCCGTTTTCCAGTTGAATGCTGACAAAACCTTGCCTTTGGGAAAAGGTACAGGGGCCAGAAGAGGTGGCCCGATCTTCACCTTTGGGATAAACATCGCAACGCGCTTGAACGGTGTCGGCTTTGGCTGCAATAGCGATGCTAAGAGATGTCAAAGACAGAATAGATGCGAGGGCAATTGTTTGAATTTTCATTAGTTACGCTCTATGGAGAAAAAATTAGTTTACTACAAACAACCTTCGTCTACGTTTCTGTAGATAACTTGACTCGATCGCGTAACCGCGCCAACTCCTCGCGCCAGAAGGCGACTAAAGGATCGGTTTCCACATCTTTTCCGTCATGATGAACGCGCCATTTGCGAATTGCCAGTTCGTTCTGTGCGCGGACGATCGCTTCTGATGTGCGCCGATCCAACCCCGGAATGCGACGAGTGGCAAATTGGCGATCGCGCTTCACCCCCTCATATTCCTCTTTTGTAATCACTGGTTCTCCTTCATCTGCCAACCCATCCCGAATCACCTGCAACTCCCAAAGACCACTCTGCCAGAGCATTACCCCCACAATCAGAAAAAATGGGAAAAAGCCGATCGCTCTGATCGCACTATGCTGAAACCACTGATTGAGAAAAGGTTCAACAACCGCAGCAACGGCTGGTTTGGCAGGTTCATGTGCGGCGATCGATTTACCCGTCACCAGATAGATCGCTAAGAAAAAAATTAGACCGAGCGCATTATTAAGGAAGTGTCCTACAAAACCCAACAACCAGCCAGTCACGGGTGCCACATACCGCAGCCATTGATGAGTTGTTTGGCGAGCTAAACCAAGTCCCATGCCAAATAGACCTGAATACAGTGCGTGTCCGGCTAAACCAAATAGGGCAAAGCGATCGGCCATTTGAAAATACAGAGGCATATCCCCCGTAGTGATAAATCCTTTCGTCACATAAAAGGGCGCTTCCAGCATATTGAAGCCAATCCCTACCAGCGCACCGTAAATAAACCCATCCCGCACCCCATCAAATTCTGACTTGAGAAGCCAGAATAAAAGCAAAATCCCTAATCCTTTGGTGGTTTCCTCGACTATCGGACCTGCTATTGGTGCGGCAATAATTGTTTTGGCATTAGAACCATAAATAGTCTGAAGGATGGGGGTTGTTTTTACCAGATTGCTAATATTTTCAAATATCCAGTTGTTAATCGGGTAGGCTAGCGCAGTTGCAATCAAGGCACCCCACAAAATGGCAATCAAGTAAAGCCACTTTGATTCTGGTTCGCGCCGATCTAAAAACCACAAAATTGCTAGAGGAATAATCGAGATTAGTAGTGTTCCTGCCAGACTAAGGAAAAAGATTTGAAAACCCGCAGGAGACATAGAGCCGAAAAAATCGCGAATCAGGACGATCGCACTGATAATCACCAGCACTGCTAAGAAGAGAGCAATGGGTATCGCCTTGCGGGGGTCACTTAAGGGAGATTCATAGAGGATTCTGGCTCGGTTGGTTAATGACATAAGCACCTCGATAGCTGTTCAAAGTTATTCATCTGCTTTGGGATAAACGTCACAACGCGCTTGAACAGTATCGGCTTGGGCGGGAAGGAGCGGGCTTAGGGAGGCGATCGCTAATCCAATACTGCTACAAACTAATAGTTTGTTGTTCAAGTAGATTTTCACGGATTACTCTTAATTCATAAAGTTTGCTATTTGTCAACTGACTTAGGGCTTACTTCGATTGAGTTTATGGCATTAAGCATATACTAAGAACCAGCAAAATTTTCCTCCTGCTATAGCAAATGGCAGAAGGCTCCAAGGAAAAAGCTTTAAAAACAAGGGTTTTAGCTTGAATGGGGTAGAGCCCAAATTTAAATCTCAAAATTCATCTTTGGACAAGGTTCGCTAGAAAATCTTGGTGCGATCGATCGGTCAAGTTGATCAACTTCCTGACGAGCATATCTTTTAATTACGGAATGTAAATTGCTTTTTGTTACTTGTATTCCCAATGCTTGAGATAGTCTCCGCCACAGTTTGGAACCAACATCTTTTATATAATCACTACTGTAGCCAGATGCAGCGGCTATTTCATGATAAGACAATCCTTGCCAAGATTGATAAAGCAAACTAACGGAAAAGTGTGAGACTAAGTTTTAAGCAAAAACCCGATTTCTGAAAGTAATTACCTGATTTCAGTTTGGGGATAAGAAGGAGAAAGTGAGTTTTTTGGGTTATAGTGCGTCAATTTTAAATATTAGCCAAGTTGTCACAAAACTTGGCTAATATCTATTTGTTTCTGGTTCTTAGGCTCTTAACTTCACCTTCGCGTTAAGTTTTGATTGTACGATCGCACTCCCAAATCATTGCCACAAAAAGGTAATATGAAGGTTTGACGAAACCAAACTCCTCTCTGAACACCAATGGCAGACACACTACTGTTTAATGCACTCCGGGAAGCTATTGATGAAGAAATGGCGCGAGATCCGGCTGTATTTGTCTTGGGAGAAGACGTAGGTCACTACGGCGGTTCCTACAAAGTTACTAAAGACCTGTATGAGAAATATGGCGAATTGCGGGTGTTGGATACACCGATCGCAGAAAATAGTTTTACTGGGTTAGCAGTTGGCGCAGCAATGACTGGATTGCGACCAATTATCGAAGGCATGAATATGGGTTTTCTGTTGCTTGCCTTTAACCAAATTGCTAATAATGCCGGAATGCTACGTTATACTTCCGGCGGAAATTTCAAAATTCCAATGGTAATTCGTGGCCCTGGTGGTGTGGGTAGACAATTAGGTGCGGAACATTCGCAACGTTTAGAAGCTTATTTCCAAGCAGTTCCAGGTTTAAAAATTGTCGCTTGTTCTACACCTTACAATGCTAAAGGGTTGCTGAAATCGGCTATTCGTGATGAAAACCCAGTGCTATTTTTTGAGCACGTTCTGTTGTACAACTTGAAAGAGAATTTGCCAGAAAAAGAATACTTACTGCCTTTGGATAAAGCAGAAGTAGTGAGAAAAGGTGAAGATGTGACGATTTTGACTTACTCCCGGATGCGTCATCATGTGTTGCAAGCTCTAAAAACTCTGGAAAAGGAAGGTTTCGATCCAGAGGTTATTGATTTAATTTCTCTTAAACCTCTAGATATGGAAACCATAGGTGCTTCTATCAAGAAAACCCATAAGGTAATTATTGTAGAAGAGTGCATGAAAACTGGCGGTATTGCTGCTGAGTTAATTGCTTCAATTAACGATCGCTTTTTTGATGAATTAGACGCGCCTGTATTGCGGCTTTCTTCTCAAGATATTCCTACTCCTTACAATGGAATGTTGGAGCGTTTAACCATTGTACAGCCGGAACAAATTGTCGAGGCGGTGCAAAAAATGGTGGCGCTACGAGTCTAGATTTTTCCCATAAAACCCGCAAAAGAAGGCTATCATAGCATCGATCTGCGCGGGTTTTGTTATGGAAAAACCAAGTCGTTTATTGGCTGTGAGCGTAGTTTTTTTCATAAGGGCGATTGCAAGAGGTAACTTTACTGCCAAATCAGCTGATGAATTGGCTGTGCAGTTGCGCGGCGGGGCTTCAGCATCGCCATAAGTTTTAGGACAAAATTAACAAAAGAACGTTACTATAACATTTGTCTGTGCGGGTTTTGTTATGGGTAATAAACAACGTCCCTTATTAGCTCTTATTTTTGTTCTGGTTATCGCTGCGATCGTAGTTCTGGTGCAGTTTCCCATCCGTTTGGGGTTGGATTTACAAGGCGGTTCTCAGCTGACGCTGCAAATTAAGCAGACCGATCAGAAAAGAGAAATTACTGACAAAGACCTGGAAGCGATCCAAAATGTGGTAGAAAAACGGATTAATGCTTTGGGTGTTTCAGAAGCTGTGGTACAAACTGTGGGTAACAATCAGTTGTTGGTGCAGTTACCAGGTGTGAAAGACCCTCAGGAGGCGGAAAGGGTTTTGGGTGGTACGGCGCAATTAGAGTTTCGTCAGCAGGCGAATAAGCCGGAAGTTCAGGCGCAATTACAGGTAAGAAGAATTGAGCTAGCTGGGTTACAAGAAAAACAATCTGAATTAGCTAAAGGTAATGATGAAGCGGCGATCGCTGCTAATGCTGCTCAGATTAAACAAAAGACGGCAGAAATTCAAGCCCTACAATTACAACTTTTTGAATCTGTGGGACTAACGGGGAAAAACTTAACAAATGCTGAACCACAAACCGATCAAGGTAATGAATGGAATGTGGCTATTGAGTTTGATAATGAAGGGGCAGAAAAGTTCGCGCAACTAACTAAAAATATTGCGGGGACTGGACGAGGAATCGGCATTTTCTTAGACAATGAATTGATTAGTTCTCCAGTAGTTGATGCCAAATATGGCAATACGGGAATTGTTGGTGGTAGAGCGGTAATTAGCGGAAATTTTACTACTAAAACAGCTTATGAATTGGCTGTACAATTACGGGGTGGTGCTTTACCTTTCCCTGTGGAAGTAGTAGAAAACCGGACGGTGGGTGCAACTTTAGGAAGAGACAGTATTCAGAGCAGTATTTACGCTGGGGTTGTTGGCTTAAGTTTAGTGTTAATCTTCATGGTGGTTTACTATCGACTACCGGGAGCGATCGCTGATATTTCATTGTTAATTTATGCTTTGCTAACATTAGCGACTTTTGCTTTATTAGGCGTGACTTTGACTTTACCAGGTATTGCTGGTTTTATTCTCAGCATTGGTATGGCAGTAGATGCCAACGTGCTAATTTTTGAAAGAACCAGAGAAGAATTAAGGGCTGGTAAGAGTTTATATCGTTCTGTAGAATCAGGTTTTTATCGAGCTTTTTCCAGCATTTTAGATAGTAATGTGACGACTTGGATCGCCTGTGCTGCGTTATTTTGGTTAGGCACTGGTTTGGTAAAAGGTTTTGCTTTAACGCTGGCACTTGGGGTAGCAGTGAGTATGTTTACAGCTATTACTTGTAGTCGCACATTAATGATGTTGGCAATTACAATTCCTGAATTTCGTAAACCAGAATTGTTTGTGCCGAAAACTGAGGTGGTGCGATGAAATTATATGTAAACAAAAATCGGAAGAAATGGTGGCTGTTGTCTTCTGTTGTCCTGATTAGTGGACTAGTTGCTTTGCTGATTTCTTGGGCAACAATTGGCGCACCTTTGCGCCCAAGTTTGGATTTTGTCGGTGGTACGAGGCTGCAATTTGAGTTGGATTGTTCCCAACCGAATAATTGCGATAAACCGATTAATATTGGCGAAGTTAGACAAATTGTTGAGGCGCAAGGTTTACCATCTTCAAGTAGTATTCAGTTGGTGGGAAGCGATCGCAACGGCTTTTCCATCCGCACCAAATATTTAGGTGTAGATGAACGGACTAAACTACAATCGGCATTAGAACAAAAAGTTGGTAAATTTGACCCGAAAAAGACTTCAATTGAGACTGTTGGGCCAACTCTTGGTAGGCAACTTTTCGCCTCTGGTTTAATCGCATTACTAGTTTCTTTTGCCGGAATTACTGTTTACCTGAGTTTTAGATTTCAGTTTGATTACGCTGTATTTGCTTTAGTAGCATTGCTACACGATGTTTGGTTAACTTGTGGCGTTTTTGCCATATTGGGTTTAGTTTTAGGCGTGGAAGTTGATAGTTTGTTTATAGTAGCTTTGCTGACAATTATCGGCTTTTCAGTTAACGACACGGTGGTAATTTATGACCGAATTCGGGAGATTATTGTTAAAGATGGCGATCGACCAATAGCTAACATTGTAGATGATGGGGTAGATCAAACCTTAACCAGGTCAATTAACACTACAATGACCACTTTGTTAACCTTGTTCGCCATTTTCTTGTTTGGTGGTGAAAGTCTGAAATACTTCGCTTTAGCCTTAATTGTTGGCTTTACTACAGGTGCTTATTCCAGTATTTTCATCGCTAGTACTTTGTTAGCTTGGTGGCGAGAAAAAACTGGCAGAGGAATTCCTGCTGCGGCAACAAGTGGCAAGAAAATTTCTCCTACACCTAATTCGGAAGAAGTTTAATTAGGTCATTGGTCATTAGTTAATAGTAATTTGTTAAAACATTTAAAATAAATTACTTCTTGAACCATGAATAATGACCAATGACTAATAACTAATAACAATGACCAATGACTAATCAAATGAAACAAGATGAAGATAAATTAGAAATAATAAATGCCCAAGCAGATCCAAGTTTTGCCGCACAAGTGCAACGATTATTAGAACTTACCGTTTATGGCAGATGGTTATTTGTCGGGTTACTTTGGCTAACTATTGGTAGTTTAAGTTTGTGGGCTTTGCGGGGCGAAATTGCTTTATTGCAACAACATTTTACTTGGGTTGCTCTTAAATATGGTTTAGTATATAATCGCTTACCTGCAATGGGTTTGGCTTTATGTGTGGGAATGACTGTAGCCGTAATGCTTTGGCAAAGTCGCAATATCTTAATCGGAATGCCACCAGTAGAAAGGCGACGCTTAGAACAACAAGTGTTCCGCATCCGCCAACAAGGGAAAAGCCATCCCTTATGGAATTTTGTTTGCCAACCTAAGAAAAACAGTGGTTAATTTGACACAAATCGCTGTTTTTCATTGAGCTTATGGATAAAAAAGCTATTAGAAGAGAATATGAAACGTATAGTGTTCAAGGTTTTTATGAAAGGTTTGGTGATGAGTATAGAAACCCGCATGAAGCATTAATTAACAGAGTTATAGAAGAATCTGTTAATAAATGGCAACTAAATTGCGATCGAGTTTTAGATTTAGCTTGTGGTAGTGGTGAAGTTACTCTGGCTTTGCAAAGTTTTGGGGTAACTAATATTACAGGAATCGATCCTTATACTTATAATGCTTATTGCCAACGCACAGGTAAACAGGCAGAAATTTATACTTTTGAGGATATTGCGGCTGGTGTTTTAAGGGGTAGAAATTACAGTTTAATTGTGTGCAGTTTTGCTTTGCATTTAGTAGATCGATCGCGTTTACCTTTGCTACTCTATCATTTGAGTTTAATTGCTGATACAATGGTGATTATTACGCCGCACAAGCGCCCACAGTTAAAGTCAGAATGGGGTTGGATATTTTTAGATGAAATTACGATCGAAAGAGTGCGGGCTTGGTTGTTTCAAACTCCATAAAACCAGCGGAAATCTTCGTCTTTTTCGCTGAGTTTCACCCATTCCACGCCTAAGTTGTGGAATTTTTGCACTAAGCGATCGCACGCTGGTCTTTCTGTGGCATAATGTCCAGCATCGATTAAAATTAAATTGCGATCGCGTGCTTCTTGAAATTGATGAAACTTACAATCCGAAGTTAAATAAACTTGCGCCCCGGTTTTCACAACCGCAGAAATATAACTCGCGCCCGAACCACCTAAAACCGCAACTCTACTAATATTTTGCAGCAAATCTACTGAAGGGGAAAAGATTAAATCGGGCGGCGACAGGCGAGTTTTAATTTGCGAAAGTAACTCCTGTAAACTTAAGCTTGGAGATAAATTTCCCACTCTTCCGTAACCTAATCCATCTTGAGTTAGCGTAATAGGAGTTACTTCTTTTAACTCCAAAATTTGTGCCAAAACATCGGCTGTGCCATCATTAACTTGATCGAAATTGGTATGAGCAGTATAAACACCAATTTGATGAGTAAAAGCTAATCTCACCATTTCCGAAATTGGGTTTCCGCTGCGAATAGATTTGAGAGGACTGAAAATCAATGGATGATGAGCAAAAATTAAATTAATTGTAATACCTTGGTTGCGAAGTGCGATCGCTTCTTGCATCACCGCCAAAGTTGGAGTTAAACATATCAAAACCCTGGCTGGCGCATCTAAAATTCCTGGTTCAATTTGCCAACCGCAGTTATCCCAACTTTCTTGCCATGCTGGGTTAGCCCAATTTTCCCACCAATTGATTAATTCCGCAATTTTCATAAGTAAAGGCTAATCGATAATTTAACTTTACCAGGACAAGCGGTGCAGGGGGACAAGGGGACAAGGGGACAAGGGGACAAGGG
>NZ_JADEWG010000007.1 GCF_015207735.1 [Phormidium] sp. LEGE 05292 | reverse complement strand
GGACAAGGGGACAAGGGGACAAGGGGACAAGAGAAATTTTTACTTTCTGCCTTTCTTCCCTTCTGCCTTCTGCCTTCTGCCTTTCTTCCCTTCTGCCTTCTGCCTTCTTCAGGCTAAACTGGGTACTTTTTGAGCGAATAAATCAGCGATCGCTTGTAACATTTCGGCTTCTCGATATGGCTTAGTAAAGTAACCCGCAGCACCTAATTCTTTAGCTAACAAGCGATGTTTTTCTCCTGTACGAGAAGTTAACATAATAACAGGTACTTGGGTTAAAGTTGCGTCTTGACGATAATTATTTAAAAATTCAAAACCATTCATTGAGGGCATTTCAATATCACAAATTACTAATTGAATGCCTCTGTTTTGTTGAATTTGATGCAGGGCATCTCGACCATTTTGGGCTTGCAATACTTGATAGCCTGACCTTTGTAAAGTCATGGCTAAAGTTTGTCGCACGCTAATAGAATCATCTACGACTAAAATCTTTTTCGGCGTAGCAGAAAGCTGTGGTAAAGTTGCCGGAGGATTGAGTTGCAGATTTAAAAGTTCTAGATCAGATTTACTGTTGTTAGTTTCCCATTGCCAATCAGAATTTGAGGTTTTTCCTGTTACTTGATCTAGTAATTTACTAACTAAAATAATCGGATCAATCACCAATGTTAAACGACCATCCGCCAAAGTACTGCCACCATAAATATAGCTAGGAGGTGCGATCGCTTTTCCCAAAGACCGAATAACTAGTTCTTGTTCACCCATAATTTGGTCAATTTCTAACGCCACAATTTCTGTTCCTTGCCATAAATCTACTTGAGAAGTTTGCCGCAGTAGCAGTAGGGGAGTTGTGGAAAAATTGAATGTTTCTGCTTCAAGATTATTCCGATCGACTATTGTAGGTGATTTACTGTGATAAATTGCTGAATTTCCCCTCATTAATTCCGCCATATTGTAAATAGGAATTACGGCATTTTTTTGCTTATTTAAATGCAAAACTTTTTGACCATTACTATATTGAATTTGGTCAGTTTTGGGCAGAATAATCTGATCGATAGCATCGGAAAGCAAGGCATATACAGTACCCTTAGCTTCGCAAATCATTAATTTTGCCATCGTTAAGCTTAAGGGGAACTGTAACAAAAATGTAGTTCCTTGTCTTGGTTCCGAGTTAACTATTACTGAACCAGATAACATTTCCATTTGGGAACGCACTACGTTTAAACCAATTCCACGTCCCGAAAGGTCGCTTACTTGAGAAGCGGTAGAAAATCCAGGTTCAAATAATAAATTCAACAAAATAGCTTCTGAAGCTTTATCTGCTTGTTCAACAGATAAAATTTGCATTTCTACAGCGCGTCGCCGGATGCGGTCTAAATCTAAACCTTGACCATCATCCCTGACTTCAATGATTGTTTTATTAGCTCGGTGATAGGCGCAAATTGCAATATTACCTGTTTCTGGTTTACCTTGATTAGCGCGAATTTCCGGTGGTTCAATGCCATGATCGAAAGCATTCCGAACTAAATGTAATAAAGGATCGTAAAGCTTTTCTGCTAAGGCGCGATCGACTAATACTTCGGTACCAATTAATGTTAGTTTTACTCGTTTATTGTGAGCAGAAGATAACTGTTGTAAAAGTCGCGGAAAACGGCTAAAAATTTCGCCTAATGGTAACATTCGCGCCGTCCGCAAGTCTTCTTGAGTATTATTTAATAGACGGCGTTGTTTGGCTAAAATTTGGCTGGATTGTTTAGCTAAGTAATCAGTAGATTCGATCGCTTCTTCTAGCTGCACTAAATCTTCTAAAGTCACCTGCAACAATTCATGTAATTCGCTGTGTTGATCTAACTCCAAAGAATCAAAATTAGCACCCAAATTGTCAATAACACGGTGACGTTCTTGGGTGATTAACATTTGGTCTGACCAATCGCGTAATTCGTTAATTGTTTGTTGGTGTCTTCGCAAACGATACCATAATTGCTCGATCGATTCTTGCAATTGTTCGCTAATATTCGATTGTCTATTTTGCCCAATCAACATTTCACCTGCTAAGTGACTGAGGCGTTCTAGTAATTCTAAATCCACCCGCACTGATGAATGAGGAGCTTTGCTATTAGCCGCAGTTTGCGAAGTTGACACAGAAGTTTGAAATTTAACTTTTGTTGGTGTTTGTTCAACGAATTGTTCAGGTATAGCTTGAGAAACTTCTCTCTTTCCATTAACAAAAAATTCATGCGTTTCAGTTATGTGTTCTGGTGTAGCTTTCTCTATTTTGGCAACAGTTAAATTCTCTCCTGAAGTAACTTCCACTGTTACTTCAGACAAACTTATTTCTGTTTCTTCTATTTCATCTGCAAAAATTTGTTGATCTTCCATTTCGGTCAAGTTACCAAAAACATCATCTAAACTAGGTTCAACAAATCCTTCTCCAATCTCAATATCAGATTTTAGAGTTGCTTCTGTTTCTGTTTCTGGTAATTCATCAACTATTAATTCAACATCTGGTATAATCTCTAAATTATGAGGAGAAATCTCGATTAATTCATCTGTTAACAGATCGTCTGTTGCTAATGTTTCCAGATTTGTGTAGGCTAATTTTTGTAAAGCTGGGGAAGGTTGTCCGCCAGAAGTGCGATCGCCTTCCATTACCGCAGACCACCCTTCGCTAAAGTTTAATAAAGCTACGTTAGCAATAGTTTCTAGTTGTTCTGGATGAAGTTCTAAAGCAGTTAAAGTGGTTTGCGCGATCGCCCCAAATCCAGGTAAATTTAAAGATTCTCCTAAGCCAATAAAAACTTGTATTTGCTCTCTTAAAACTGCCTCTAATTCTTCAGAATTTGCTGATTCTAAGGCAGTTGCCAAAGTTTCCAAGCGTTGTTTTACGCCTACCTCAAAAATAGATTTAGTAATATCAAATCCCAACTCTACTGAACTAGGAATTTGTGCTTCTTTACCGAAATAATCACCTAATTTTTCTTGTAATTTAGCAAAAACACTTACCGCTCTATCTAAAGCTTCCGATTCATTTACATAACTACCTGTAATTTCTGCCATTAACGGTAGGCGCAGACATTCATACCCTTCATAAAGCAGCATTTCCAAGTCAGGATCAATTTCTACTTCTGGGTTATAAAGCGCCTTAAATACATCTTCTAAATGATGAGATATTGTTTTAATTGTCTCCAAACCTACATTCGCCGCAGCACCTTTTAAAGTGTGTGTCGATCGCATCAAACTATGCACTTTAACTAAGCTATAATCTTCTCGTAAATTCAAAAGTTCTTGCTCAATATTCTGCAACAACTCTGGTGCTTCAGCAAGAAAGTATTGATAGCCTTGTTCGCGAATCTCGTTATCACTATTCATGGCTTTGTGGTAATTTGTCAATTGTCATTTGTCATCAGTCATTCGTCATTTTGATTTTACATCGTGGTAGTAAGTAATAAAATTTTAGTACTTACTACCAAGTAACAATCACAAAATATTCAGATTAATTTAGTTTGAATTTACCAACATTTGACTGCAAATCTTCAGCCATTACCAGCAATTCTTGGAAGGAAGAAGAAATCTGCAAAGAGTTTTCCGAAGTTCTGTTAGCAATTTTCGCCACACTTGTCATCGCTTCAGTTACTAACTTAGACTGTTGAGTTTCCTGTTGCGTTGCTTGAGTAATTCCTTGCACCAAATCTTGAATTTGTGCGGTAGCACCGACAATTTTATTCAAGTTTTGTCGAGTTTCATTAACTAAATTAGTACCCTCTACTACCTGTTGAATTCCCGTTTCAATTGCTTGCACAACTTCACCAGTTTCCGATTGAATTTCCTGTACTAATTGCTCAATTTCTGTGGTTGCTGCTGCTGACTGACGAGCCAAACTCCGCACTTCATCCGCCACCACTGCAAAGCCTTTACCATACTCTCCGGCTCTTGTCGCTTCAATTGCAGCGTTGAGTGCTAACAAGTTAGTTTGAGTTGCCAAATTACCAATTAAATTCACCGCCTTAGAAATCTTTTGTGAAGATTCACTCAAGCGTTTAATTTTCTTCCCAGTTTTTGCTACCGTTTCTCGAATTGCCATAATTTCATCAACGGTGCGGTTCATCGCTGTATCACCCTGCAAAACAGTTTGATTTGCTTCTTGTACCGTCGCTTCTACCAAAGCGGCATTTTTGGCTACAGCTTGGGTAGAATTTACCATTGCTTGCACTAATTTTAGTGCTTCTGATAATTTTTGATATTGCAGTTGTGCTTGTTGGGAAAGTTCAGTAATTGATACGCCACTATTGTGGGAAGTTTGGGATACTTTTTCTGTAGCTGTTTGTACTTGAATCAGAATTTTTCGTAGAGCTTGCAAGGTATTATTGTAAGCATCAGCTAGGGTTCCTACTTCATCAGTTGTTACTGGAAGTCTGACTGTTAAATCGCCTTTTAAAGTAGGCTGAATTGCACCGAGTAATTGAATTGCTCGTTGTTGTAATAGTTCTTTTGCTTCCTTCTCTCTTTTGGCTGCTTGCGATAATTGTTCTGATTGTTGTTTGACTTGTTCCAAATATTTAGCTTGGCGCAAAGCTACACCCATTTGGATACCAATTTGCGCTACCACATTTATTTCTGGATCGTCCCATTGACGAATTTCGGAATGTTGATAAGCGGCTAACAAACCCCAAAGATTATCACCAACAAAAATTGGCACAATAATATAAGCTTTGATTTGCATTTGCTCCAACATTTCAACGTGACACTGAGATAAACCTGCATTGTTAATGTCGTTAGCAATGGAATGAACATTTTCTACAGCATATTTTTGATTTTGCCGATACCGACCTCCTTGAGTTTCTTGCAAATAAGTGTCTTCCCAAACTGTTGTAATATCTGGCCCTACCCATTTCGGCCAACCACTAGCTACTGATTCTGCAACAAATACTCCACTCCAATCAGGACGGAATTGATATACTGAAACTCGTTCTGCTTTGAGCAATTGTCGCACTTCATGGGTAGTAGTTTTGAAGATATTATTTACATCCAGAGATAGACGCATTTTGTCAATAACTTTGGTGAGCGTTTTTTCTCTTTCTACTACTTGAATTAGTTGTTCTGCTTGTGCTTCTACTTTTTTCGAGCTAGAACTTTGCAACAATGCTAATCCAAATTGGTTAGCAATTTGAGATAGCAAGTTTACTTCTGAATCTTCCCAATGCCGAGTGCTAGAATTCTGATAAGCAGATAATAAACCCCAGAGTTTGTTTCCGGCAAAAATTGGCACAATTATATAAGCTTTCGCTTCAAATTGCTCCAAAAGTTCTATGTAACATTCAGGGAAATTTGCTTGATAAATATCGTCTACAACGAAATGGGAGCGATCGTGCTGATGACCGCCTCTAGTTGACTGCAAATAAGTCTCTGTAACTCGGAACTTCATTCCACTTTTTTGCAGTACACCACCCTGATCGACAATATCATCAACAAAGTGGTGATCGAACATTTGTTTATTCAGCATGGGAGTCCAATCATTACTGACAGATTCAGTAACAAAAGTTCCACTCCAATCTTCATTAAAGCGATAGATAGCGATGCGGTCTGCTTTTAGTAACCTTCGGAGTTGTTGAGTTGTAGATGTAAAAATTGACTCAATATTTCGCAACTGTTGAACTTGTTCAGCTATTGATTTGCCGACCTTACCAATCATTTGAATAAAGTTCTTTTCCCGTTCCGCAATAACTGCTAATCGCTCAGTTTTCTCATGTAGTTCTTCCAGGTAATGAGCTTGGTCTAAAGCAATACCAAATTGTGCTGCTACTCGTTTGACAAATTCAATTTCATAGTTTTGCCAATTGTGCGGTTTAGTACATTGGTGAATGCAAAGTAATCCCCAAAGTTCTTCGCCTTTCATTAATGGCACAATTAAGTTAGCGCGGATTTGGAAATTCAGTAATTGTTCAATGTGACATTCTGATAATCCAGAAGTGTAAACATCAGAGACGGCTTGAATTCTGCCTTGACGATATAAAGGAGCAAAGTCTTTACCAAAGCGGCTATCAGCAAAGATATTTCCTAATTCGGAAGAAATGCCTTGGCGCAAATCTTCGGCGATGAATTGTCCTTCGTTAAAGTCTTTACCGGGTATGAATTGAAAGACGGAAACGCGATCGGTATTTAGTAATTGTCGAACTTCTCGACAAGTGGCTCTAAATAAAGTGTCTAAATTTTGAGATTGGCGAATTCGATTGAGTACATTATTTAAAATTCGCTCTTGTTCTGGTTGAACTGTTAATTGCCAACGATATTCTGATTGTTGTAAGTGAACCAGAATTTCTGCGCCTATTTGATAAACTAGTTGGCTCTCACTTTCTTGCCAATGACGACTTTGTTGATGTTGCAATACAACTAGTAAACCCCAGACTTGTTGCCCAACTACTAAGGGTACGGTGAGGCAAGATTTAATTTGCAACTTGTTCCATAGCTGCTTTTGTTGAGGTGTGAATTCTTCGTTTGATGTGTCATCAATTACCACAATTGGTGTGGTAAAATATTCCGCTGCTCTATCAGCGCCAAAATAGTGGCTTTCTAAAGGTTTTCCTAACAATGGAGTTAATTCTAATTCCATTGCTTCTGCCATAATTACGCCATAGTTTTCGCTGTCGAAGCGATAAACAAGTACGCGATCGCATCCTAAATTTTGCCGCAGTTCTGTCACCGCAACTTTTAACTTACCTTCAAAGTCTAAACCTTGACGAATTGCAGAAACGATCGCTAAAGTTTTCTCTCTGTCTGCTTTAATTTTGGCTTCCACGCTAGCTTCCCAGCTAACTTTAAATTTCTGCTCAACTGTGGTAACTAAATTTTCTAGTTTCTGCATTTTTTCGGAAACTTCTGGGGCATCCCAAAGGGAAGTTTTTTCAATATCAGATTTAAGACTGCTTAAAGCTGTAGCAATTATTTTTATAGGTGAACCAGTATTGGCTTTGCTACCGTTGGGAGAACCGTTAGTTTGTTGTTGAGTTTGTTTAGGCTGATAATGAGTAGTCATTTTGGCAATTTATTGGTGATTGTTACTTGATTAATAAAAAGGGTGTATTTTGAATTGGTTAATTCAAAATAGAAGTTTGATATGGTTCCTGCATCAGCAGGTGAGAAAACGACCCTGATGAGCTTACCTACTGTCAAAGTTATCCGTTTTCTTTTACTCTGTTGGCAAGCAATTGTTAGAAAACTTCAAAACTTTGCGTTACCGAAATTAAATTATTTGTTCTAATTTAGGATTCCCCGAAACCAGACAGAAGTCAACAAAATTAGCAAAACTTTTCCTGACTTATCGATTTAATTGCCACAGAGGAGCTTGCGCGATCGCATCACCATTGAGTACCATCAATACTTCTTTGTTCGCTCCGATTAAGTACCCCTGTAAATAAGGCAATATTTCTGGAGAAAATAAACCCAAAGAAGGCATATTTACCTGATTTACGTCGTGCAACTCGATATCATTGATTTGTTGCACCACTAATCCTAAGTATTGATCCTGAACTTGAATGGCGATCGCCATTAAGTTTTCCACTCCACCCGTTGCTAAATTGGGAAATCCCATAAACTTACCGATATCTACTATCCACAGCATTTCCCCCCGCCAGTTATAAATTCCTAACACACAAGCTGGCATTTGAGGAACTGTGAGAATCTCTGCTACTGATACCTGCATCACCTGTTTGATGATATTCAAAGGTAACAAAGCTATACCTTCTTCACCTAATTGAAAACGTAAAAATTTCTCCCCTGCTGGCGGAGCATTTTTGGTTATATTACTAGGAGAATTTACGCGAGTCAGGGCGGAAACCTGTGGTGCATTATTTATCATATTTTTTATTTATTGAGTAATTTTCCCAAAAAATTGCTATTTAATGACCTGTCTAATTGTGCGTACTAGTTCATTAGCTTCTACTGGTTTAGGTAGATAAGCATCTGCACCCAACATACTGCCCCAGAGTTTATCAACATCTGTATCTTTGGTTGAGCAAATTACTACAGGAATCTGACTTGTATCTGGATCAGTTTTGATTTCTCGGCATAGTTCAAAACCACTTTGACCAGGCAGAATTACATCGAGAATAATTAAATTAGGCTTTTGTAATTTTAGTTTAGCTTGTGCTTCTTCACTGCTTTTAGCAATCACTACCGAAAAGCCTAATTGTTGCAAATAACGGCTCATAATTTCAATCTGACTTACACTATCTTCAACCAGTAATACAGTACTCATATATTCCTCTTTTCTGCGAGTAATAATTTGACTTCAACTTAATCAAGAAGGCTGATAACCCAAGGATTGAGTTTGGCTTTCATTTGGCGACAAAGATGACGCTGAATTGAGATTTTTCTGCAACACAGCTACTACTTTTTGCTCTCCCACAGGCTTAGATAAAAAGTCGGAAGCGCCTACCAGTTTGGCACGTACCCGATCGACTATCCCATCATTTCCGGTGACAATAATTACCGGAATGTTTTTAAAGGTAGAAATCCGGCGAATTTGAGCACAAATTTCATAACCATTAGCCACTGGCATCACTAAATCTAGAAAGATTAAATCCGGTTTATATTCCAGCAACATAGGTAAAGCTTGGATGGAATCTTTGATACTCACAAAACCATAACCTGCTTTACTCACTATTCCTTCCATAATTTGACAATCCAGTGCGCTATCTTCTACGTAAGCTACTAGCGGTCTGTTTAATGATGGAGGTTGAGTTGTTGGTGCAGGCGGTGCTGTTTTAGGTAGTGCTGTTCTAGGCGGTGATGTGGGTTGAATTGCGGTTTGTCCAGGTAAATTAGTGGTGGGTACTGGTTCCACTATTCTACTAGTTGGTGGCGGTGGTGGGGGCGCAATCATCGTCAGGACTGGCTTGGGTAAATCAGGAATTTCTGTTAGTCCAACGACTTTTTTGCGAATATAAGGAATTAGCGATCGCGTCACCGTCAGTAAATCTTGCTTAATAAAAACCGCCACATCCCTTAATGTCCGTTTTCCATCCACCACCTTGATCAAAGTTTCATACACTTTCGGTGAAGCTAATTCTTTTAATTCCTCAGCTTGCTTAATTACTGGAGCTAAATTAGGAGATATATTTGCTAATCCAGCTTTAGTCCAATCTTCCCACATTTGTTGCGCTTCTTTGATCGCTTTTTCGGGATTGATTAAGGTCAGAGAAGCATCTAAAACCTGTTGTTGATCGATGTTAAAGGCTAAGGGTGCTTTCTCTTCTTGCTGAAGAATGTCAAATAATACTTCCAAAACCGCACTTTTGATTACTGCTACCGCTTGCTCCCCGGTAATTTTCTGCCGTTTTACCAACACAATTAACACTAAATATTCCCAATATTGAACCGAGTCTCCTTCTCGCAAGCGAATATCATCAGTGGTTACTTGGCTTAGGTATTGCCGCAAATGCCTGTACCAACGTCTATTCAGATGACATCCCCCCGAAGCCCAAACTAAGCGACCGAGACAAAAGTAAAGACTCCAAGTAGTGATTACTCCTTGGATATCTAGTCTTCCACTGAATTGATTTTGAATTAGATTTGTGAGTTGCTCGCTTAGCTTATTAGCAGTTAGATTGTTGGTAGTCATCCTAGTTCCTTGAGTAGCAATATTTAATATAGATAAAAAGTCTAATTTCTTTTATATAATTTTTATGGATTAATTACAGCTAATTTTTATGAATCTTAATACAATATTAATGGTTTTTCATCCAAACCAACTAATATCAATAAATATACATAAAATCACGAGATCTAGTTAAGTATTGGCTAAGATAAGCTACAACAAAGCTTTACAGAAGCAATACATTATTTCACTATGAATAATGATATAATTTTCTATTAAAATCAGAACTATTAAAATTTTAATTTTACTTAGTAAAAAATTAGCTAAAAAAAGATAGTAATGCGTTATTTTCGGGAATGTGGTCAAAATTCGGGGAAATTGGGAAAAATTTTTCCTTATCTTGACCACACTCTTTCTTTTACTGAGAAGCTACTTATTTAAGCGTTCTGCTAAAGCAGAACGTGCTTGTTCTCGATCGTCAAAGTGAATTTTTTCCGTCCCAAGAATTTGATAATCTTCGTGACCTTTGCCAGCGATTAGCACCCCATCACCGGGTTGAGCTTCTAAAATTGCAGTGCGAATTGCTAAAGCCCGATCGCATAAGACTGTGGGATTTACTGAAGTAGGAATACCGACAAGAATATCTTGCAAAATCTTTTCAGGATCTTCAGTACGTGGATTATCGGATGTCACCACAATTTTGTCAGCTAATTGTGCCGCAATTCCACCCATTTTTGGGCGTTTAGTACGATCGCGATCGCCACCACAACCAAATACACAAATCATATTTCCCGGAATAAAAGGTCGAGAAGCCTTCAACAAATTCTCCAAACTATCAGGAGTATGAGCATAATCCACAATCACACTAATATCCTGATTTGGAGCAATTTGCACCCGTTCCATCCTGCCCGGAACACCCGAAAACAAAGGTAAAAACTCCACAATTTTCGTCAGTTCCAAACCCAAATGTAACGCCGCACCTACAGATGCCAACATATTGGATAAATTGTACTGACCCACCAAAGGCAAAGAAAATTGGGTTTCACCAACCGGAGTGTGCAAAATACCCGTCACCCCATTTGGTTGATACTGCAAATTATCCGCCCACAAATCAGCAGTTCGGTCTTGAGTGCTGTAACTCCAAACTTTCTCAGAACTCAACTGTGCAACGAGTCTTTTTCCATAAGGGTCATCAGCATTGATAATTGCCCGACCTTTGAGATAATCAGGACTGAACAACAGCGCCTTCGCCGCAAAATAATCTTCCATATCTTTGTGAAAGTCGAGGTGATCCTGAGTCAAATTAGTGAACACCGCCACCTCAAAAGGACAATTCATCACCCTACCTTGGGCTAAAGCATGGGAACTAACTTCCATCACCGCCATTTGGGAACCAGCAGCTACAGCCGAAGCCAATTGTTCCTGTAACTCCACAGCAAAAGGCGTGGTATGAATTGCAGTTTGTTCAAAACCTTGCCAACGTGCATAAAGAGTTCCCATCAAAGCAGTAGAAACATTAGCTTCTCTCAACAGAAACTCGATTAAATGAGTCGTAGTAGTTTTGCCATTAGTACCCGTCACACCAACCAGTTTTAACTTGCGGGCGGGATAATCATAAAAAGCAGCCGCAACTTGGGCGCAAGCTTGATTCATATCAGTAGCGGGAATAATGCAAGGTTTTTCGCTCACCTCCGCCTTTTTTTGTGCTGCTGCGGGGGAAACCAAAGCTGCGACTGCACCAGATGCGATCGCACTAGGCCAAAAATCTCCCCCATCAACCCTAGTTCCCGGCATTCCAATAAACAAATCTCCCGGTTTGCAAGCATGGGAATTAGTCGCCAACCCAGTCACCTCCACATCCAAAGCCGGATGGTTAGGCGACTGCACAATGTTGGGAACGCTTGCCAAAATCTCTCTCAGCTTCATGTCAGGAGCTCCTCACAAAGGGTATTGGGCATTATTCTGAATCATTTTTAACTAAATATTTCTGTAGCATTTGCTCCAATTGTAAAATTGAGCAACGTGGTGAAGGGCGCGGTAGTTGTTCCTCCACCTCAGAATTTTCCCCAGCTACCCTACATAAAACCGGAATTTCATATTGAAAAGCTGCAAACCAATCATCGCGGGAAGTAATATCCCGCACCTCCAACTCAAAATCAATTCCTTCGACTTGTTCCAATTTGTCTTGCAAACCTTCGCACAAGTGACAACCCGGTTTGCTGTATAGAATTAATCGCATTTACCTTACTTTCGAGAATGAAGAAATAACTCAGGCTGTTGACACGGACAAGGGGACAAGGGGACAAGGGGATGGGGAGACAATTGAAAAATTTACCCTTCTGCCTTCTGCCTTCTGCCTTTCTTCCCTTCTGCCTTCTGCCTTCTGCCTTCTGCCTTCTTACACTAGCAACTTTAAAAAATAATAAAATTCTGTCCCCAACTCGTGTTACATTTTTTTAAGCCCCAAGCATTAATACCTACAAAATCTTTAACTTAAAAAACTCTGATTTCCGATAGGATTATGTGGATTTTTGGGGTAAACTCATAAGTATAGAACATTAGCCGAAGGAAAAGTCAAAGGTTATCATGGTTCACACTCCAGAAACACGGTTACAAATTGAAGTTGACAAGCTTGACCTAGATGAGTTAAATCAACGTTTTGAAAACGCCCATCCCAGAGAAATTTTGGCTTGGTGCGTAGCGAACCTACCCACTGGTTTTGTACAAACTAGTGCTTTTAACGTTGATGACTTAGTAATAACCGATATTCTCTATCGGGAACTCAAGCCTGCAAACCCAGTACCCGTGATGTTTTTGGAAACATTGCACCATTTCCCCCAAACCTTAGAACTTGTTAAAAAAGCTACTGAAATCTATAACTTAGATCTCCGCACTTATAAAATTCCCGATGTCAACACCCGTGAAGAATTCGCCAAAGTTCACGGAGAAGCACTTTGGGATACAGACATTCAACAATTCCACTATCTGACCAAAATCGAACCTTTACAACGCGGTTTGGCAGAATTAGAAACAGTAGCTTGGATTACTGGTCGTCGTCGTGACCAAGCGCCAACTCGCGCCACAATGCCAATTTTTGAAAAAGATATCAAGAATCGGATTAAAGTCAATCCATTAGCAAACTGGACTCGCAAGTTAAGCTGGGCTTATGCCTTTGAGCATAATATGATCTACAATCCTTTGCACGACCAAGGTTATCCCAGCATTGGCGACGAACCGATCACAACCCCAGTAGCAGATGGAGAAGACGAACGCGCAGGTCGTTGGCGTGGAACTGGTAAAACTGAGTGTGGGATTCATATTTAATCGGACTTACCCACTTTCTGCATAAAACCTCGATCCCCCCTGCTGTCCAATCAGGGGGGAAATTTTTGCAAATTGTTCTCGACCAACGCAAAATCAGGCTCTTGATGATTACTGAATCGGTGTTCTATAAGAGTAAATGCCACAAGTTTTTCACAAGCTTTATTTTAGACTTCAATAAAGTCTCAAAATATTTTTGAAAGCGGAAAATTATCAGAAAATGATCATCGATTCTAATAATCTATTAGGCAAATACTACTTAACAGAAGAACTTTATGCAGGCGACCATACCCTTGTATATCGAGGGGTTTCAGTAGCCCAAAATACAGAATCCTCATCAGTAATTGTGAAGTTCCTCCGGCAAGAATATCCCAGCTTCAACGACTTACTCCAATTTCGTAATCAATATACGATCGCGAAAAACCTTGATATAGCAGGAATCGTCCGTCCTTACAGACTGGAAAATTATCGGAATAGTTATGTTTTAGTCATGGAAGATTTCGGAGGAATTTCCCTGCGCGATTATATCAAAAAGCATAAATTATCCCTACAAGAAGTACTGGAAATTGCCCAAAAACTAGCAGCTACTTTACATCAAATTCATTACAACCGCATCATTCACAAAGATATAAAACCTGCTAACATTATCATTAATCCAGATACAAAAGAAATCAAATTAATTGACTTTAGTATTGCGTCATTGTTACCAAAAGAAACCCAAGAAATCAAAAATCCCAACAACTTAGAAGGCACATTAGCTTACTTAGCACCCGAACAAACCGGACGGATGAATCGCGGCATAGATTATCGCACAGATTTCTATGCCTTGGGGGTGACATTATTTGAATTATTAACGGGAAAATTACCATTTGAAGCCGAAGATCCAATGGATTTGTTGCATTGCCATCTGGCACAACAATCACCAGAGATCCACAATATAAATCCAGAAATACCGACAGTAATATCAGCAATTGTGAATAAATTGATGGCGAAGAATGCAGAAGATCGCTATCAGACTGCTTTGGGATTAAAACATGATTTAGAAAATTGTTTAAATCAATTAAAAGCCACAGGCAAAATTGCTGAATTTGCGCTGGGCAAAAGAGATATATCAGACAGATTTATTATTCCCGAAAAACTTTACGGAAGGGAACAAGAAGTTAAAGTACTATTAGACGCATTCGATCGCGTTGTCAATGGCAGTTCCGAAATGATGCTAGTAGCAGGCTTTTCAGGAATTGGGAAAACAGCAGTAGTTAATGAAGTACACAAACCAATAACTCGTCAGAAAGGGTATTTTATTAAAGGTAAATTTGACCAATTTAACCGCAACATACCCTTCTCTGCCTTTGTGCAAGCCTTGCGGGAATTAATGGGTCAATTATTATCAGAATCCGATCGAAAATTAGCAGAGTGGAGAAATAAAATTCTTACCGCTTTGGGAGATAACGGACAGGTTTTAATTGAAGTCATTCCTGAGCTAGAAAGAGTTATTGGACAACAACATTCAGCCCCAAAATTATCAGGAACAGCTGCCCAAAATCGATTTAACTTATTATTCCAAAAATTTATCAATGTCTTTACAGATATAGAACATCCATTGGTAATATTTTTGGATGATTTGCAGTGGGCAGATTCTGCTTCCTTACAATTAGTTAAATTGTTGATGGAAGAGCATCAGTATCTACTTTTATTAGGGGCATATCGAGATAATGAAGTTTCGCCAGTTCACCCGTTTATATTGACGGTGGAAGAACTCGAAAAAGCCGGAAAAACAGTCAATACAATGACGCTCAAACCTCTATCTTTTAATGATACGAACCAGTTAGTAGCTGATACTTTGTGTTGTGGAACTGAGAGCGCATATCCCCTGACAGAATTAATCCTTCGCAAAACCCAAGGTAATCCCTTTTTTACGACCCAATTTCTCAAGGCATTACATGAAGATGGGCAGATTACATTTAATAGCGATCGCGGTTATTGGGAATGCGATCTTACTCGAATCAATGCCCTATCTCTTACTGGTGACGTAGTAGAATTTATGGCAATTCAATTGCAAAAATTGCCTGGTGATACTCAGGAAATACTCAAGTTAGCGGCTTGTATTGGCAACTCTTTTGATTTAAATACCTTAGCAATTATTTGTGAACAAACACAAACAGCGGTATCGGCAGCTATATGGAGAGCATTACAGGAAGGGTTGGTAATACCACAGAGCCAAGTTTATAAATTTTATTTGAATCAGGAGGAGACAAATGGAAATCTGGGCAATATTGATAATGTGCAGTATCGTTTTTTGCACGATCGCGTTCAACAAGCTGCCTATTCTCTGATTCCTGAAGATCGCAAGCAAATAACACACTTGAAAATTGGTCAATTGTTATTGCAAGGGTTAACTCACCAGCAACAAGTTGAAGAGATCTTCAATTTAGTTAATCAATTGAATTTAGGCCGATTTGTGATTTCTAGTCAAGAGCAGAAACAACAACTGGCGCAGTTAAACTTACAAGCTGGACAAAAAGCTAAAATTTCGGCAGCTTATCAAGCAGCACAAAACTATTGCGCGATCGGTATTGAATTATTACCTAAAGAAGCTTGGCAAACTGACTATCAATTAATCTATAAACTTTACTGCAATGGGTCAGAAGCAGCTTATCTTTATAGCAATTTTGAGCAAGCAGAAGCCCTTTATGCTACAGCGATCGTCCAAGCGCAAACTCCCTTAGATAAAGCTGTAATTTATCGGATACAGATGACGCAATATCAACTTCAGGGACGGAATGCTGAAGCGATCGCGATTCAACGTCAGAGCCTCAAACTGTTAGGATGGACAGTACCAGAAACACCAGAAAGCATTCAATCTAGCCTCGACGAACAAATTGAGACAGTTAATAAATTCCTAGAGCAACAGACGATTGAATCGATTCTGGAACTTCCTAAAATGGAAGATGCAATCATTGCAGAAATGCTGCGAATTCTACAAGTTTTCTTTTATGCTGCATGGCTCAATGGTGAAAGCACTTTAGCATTATTAGCACTAGCCAAGATGACAACATTATCTTTGGAGTATGGTAATAGTGATATGTCGCCTTTTGGTTATGTGGGCTATGGTTTAATTGTTAATGCCCTCCTAAAAAAAGCGACTCTAGCTTATCAGTTCGGTAATATAGCAGTTCAACTTTGCGAACAGTTTGATAATGCCGATGTCCGAGGAATGACAAATTTTCTCTTTGCTGCTGACGTGCATAGTTGGAGTCGTCCCTTACAAGAGGCGAATACTTACTACGAAAATGCTTTCAAGTATGGCATGGAAGCAGGAAATTGGCTAACTGTCAGTTTTATGATGATGCAAAGTGGTTCCGATCGCCTGACAGCTGGCAAACAACTGGATGAACTTTATGCGATCGCCAAAACTCATGCAGATTTTCTCCATCAGATCAAAAGTTTAGACAATTTAGATGCTTTACTCGTTGGCGTGCTGCAACCAATTCGTCATCTATTAGGGTTAACTAAGACAATTGTGAGTTTTGATGATGATGGTTTTAGCGAAACAGAATTTTTGCAGAAATATGGCAACACCCCATATCATCTAGCTTGGTTCTATTCTGTGAAAATTCGTCATGCTTATTTATTTGACCAACCCGCTACATACACAGATTTAATTCCCAAACTGAGCATCATTGAAAATACTATTTCCAGCCATGCTAAAGTCCCTTCCAGCGTATTTTATGTAGCATTAATGCACATAGCTTTGATTGAGATGTCTAATGATGAATTAACTCGTCAATCCCATTGGCAAGCCCTCGCATCCCTAGAAGAAAAGTTAGAGCGATGGCAAGAAGATTGCCCAGCTAATATTCGTCATAAGTATCTCTTGTTACAAGCTGAAAAAGCGCGGCTTGATGGACGAAAAGTAGAGGCAATTGATTTTTATGAGCAAGCGATCGCGATCGCCAAAACTCAAAATTATATTTATGAAGAAGCCCTCGCCAATGAACTAGCAGCTAAATTCTGCCTCAACTGGGATAAAGAAAAATTTGCCGCAGGTTATATGCAGGAAGCCTATTATTGTTATGCTCGGTGGGGAGCTAAAGCGAAAACCGATCACTTAGAAACACGCTATTCTCTACTCCTGCAACCCATCCTCGAACAACAAAAACTCTACTTAAAAACCTTAGCACCCCTAACAACATTCACCAACTTTTCACTGCAAACGATAACTCAGTCATCTCATGGTAGTAACACGACTATTTCTGATGCCTTAGATTTTACCTCAGTTCTCAAAGCTGCACAAAGCATTTCGAGCAATATTGAATTGGATGAACTGCTCGAACAACTCACTCAAATTATTCTGCAAAACTCTGGTGCTGACCAATGTATCTTGCTGTTTCCAACTCAAAACCAATGGCAAGTCAGAGCTATTACCACACCAGAAACTACCAAATTACTATCAGAATCTTGGGAAAATTATCCGCATCTACCCATCAAACTGATTCAATATGTAAAAAACACCCAAGAAGTTTTGGTGATGGATAATCTGAAAACTGATTTACCTGTGATTGATGATTATTTAGATCGACACCAGCCCAAGAGTGTTTTATGTTTACCCATCCTTAATCAAGGAAAATTAGGTGGGATTTTGTATTTGCAAAATCAAGCAATAGCAGGGGTATTTACACCCGATCGCCTTTTGGTTGTCAACTTTTTGTGTACTCAAGCAGCAATTTCTTTACAAAATGCACAACTCTATCGACAAGCACAACAAGCTTTGCATGACCTTAAACAAGCTCAATTACAAATCATCCAAAGCGAAAAAATGTCAGCATTGGGAAATTTAATCGCTGGAGTAGCGCATGAAATTAACAACCCACTTGGGTTCATTTCGGGCAATTTAATGGAGGCAAAAACCAGTTTAACTGATTTAATTGAACACTTAAATTTGTATCGCGAAAAATTTTCTGCTACTCCTGAGATAGAAGATCATGAAGAAGAAATAGATTTAGCATATACTTTGACAGATTTACCGAAAATACTTAGTTCCATGCAGGTGGGATGCGATCGGATTAAAAATATTAGTACTAGTCTCCGCGTCTTTTCTCGTGCTGACACAAATCATAAAGTATCTTTCGATCTTCATTCTGGCATTGAAAGCACCTTGCTGATTCTCAAACATCGGTTGAAAGCAAATGACCAGCGACCGGAAATTCAAGTAATTAAAGAGTATGGCAATCTGCCGGAAATTCAATGTTTTCCTGGTCAGTTAAATCAGGTATTTATGAATATTTTAGCTAATGCGATCGATATGTTTGATGAAATGGCTCAAGCGCCTAATTTCAACAAAAATAATCCCCAGAGCATTACCATAAAAACTGAATTATTAACTGAATCAAACCAGGTTGCTATTCGTATAGCTGACAATGGATTAGGTATCGCAGAAGAGATAAGAAGCCAAATTTTTGATTATTTGTTTACGACAAAAAGAGTGGGGAAAGGAACAGGATTGGGATTAGCGATCGCTCGTCAAATTGTAGTGGAAAAACATGATGGTTCTATCCACTGCTATTCTCAGCTAGGAGAGGGTACTGAATTTATCATTAATCTGCCAATTTGACGTACTCCCCTGACTAAACTTGAGGGGATGCTAAAGGTTCAATCATCGCTTCGCTTAGTTTGGGAGAAATCATACTAAATCCGGGTTGATTACCCCCTTTTTATTTGAACCGCGTTCGCGTAGCGTGTGCGTAGCACGTAATACCAAATCCGCGTTAAAAACCCCCTTTATGATTAAACCGCTCCAGGACGCAGAGGACACAGAGGAAAGAAGGAGAAGATAACGGGGGTAACTAACCTGGATTTGGTATAAGACGCGAAGAGCGCAAAGAGAAGAGGAAGAAGATACGCCAATCGGGTAGCGAACCCGGATTTGGTATCAGAACAGAAAATCTAACTCTTCATCACTGGGCTATAGTCTAACGCCACCCGTTCCCAATGCCCTAAATTCGCTGCTGCTTCGTAAGTGCTTTGCAAAAAATTCAGTACCATTGTGTCTGGATCGCTTGCCTGCCTTACTGCCTCATAAGGCAAGACGAACTCTTGCATTTCTGGGCTAAAGAAGGCTTCCTGGGGTTGCACCAGGTAATCTGAGAATCCTTCGGGGGCTGGATAGGCGTAAGCGTAGAATAATGGCTCGATTGCGCCTTTGCCAAACCAAAACCCGCAACTGCTTACCTCATGGGAGTAAGCCTCTCGCGTCACCCAGTCTGCCATCCCTGGCACACCCCCAGGATGCTGGGGCGCACGTCGTCCAGAGAAGCGAGTCACTGCTAAATCAAAGCTGCCCCAAAAGAAATGAACTGGGCTACACTTTCCTGCATAACGAGCGCGGAAAATCGTTAGGAGGCGGTCGCACTGCACGAGAATTCGCCAAAACCGTTGAGCATAGTCGGGATCGTAAGTCTGGTGCTGAGTATCCTGCTCAAAGGGAATGGGATCGCTCACTTCCTGTGGTATTGTCCAGATGTGCAAGTCTATTCCCGCATCCAGAAGAGTACTCATCACCGCTTGGTAAAAATCAGCCACCGAGCGGGGCATCAGCGCAATGGTTTTTTTCATTCCATCGCTGGTTTCTATCACCAATTGATGATTGAGAAAATCAAAGGTGATTTGAAAAGTACGAGTTTTGTAGGGAATGGTTGATGTAGTCAGTCCACGCGGGGTGACATAAAGAGTGGAATGCCACCAGTGATTTATTTTCGGAGCGAGTGCTAATCGAATCTTGCCAATAATTTGAGTCCACAGATGTAGCGTTTCATTTGTATCTTGCCAATCTGCGATCGGTAAGGACACCCAAACTTCTGAGTCTAAATTAGACGTGGGAAGAGCCATGAGATCAATCTATACTTTATATTTATAATATTTTAGATATAAGAAGTGACAAAAATGATTAAAGTTCTGCACTTATCTGATATTCACATGGGAAGCGGGTTTTCTCATGGGAAAGTTAATCCAGTCACGGGTTTGAATACAAGGTTAGAAGATTTTGTTAGTACATTGGGAAAATGTATTGATAGAGCGATCGCAGAACCCGTTGATTTAGTATTATTTGGTGGTGATGCTTTTCCTGATGCTACGCCGCCACCTTATGTAAAAGAAGCTTTTGCTAGTCAGTTTCGCCGTTTAGTTGATGCTCAAATTCCTACGGTTTTGTTAGTGGGAAATCATGACCAACATTCCCAAGGACAGGGAGGCGCAAGCTTAGGTATTTATCGCACATTGGGAGTACCTGGGTTTATTGTTGGCGATTCGATTAAAACTCACTGTATTCAAACTGCTAATGGTGCGGTGCAAGTTGTTACTTTACCTTGGATTACTCGATCGACTTTGTTAACTCGACCGGAAACAGAAGGGTTAAGTTTAGCTGAAGTTAACGAGTTATTGATTAAAAAATTAGAACCTGCGTTAGAAGGAGAAATTAGACGTTTAGATGCTAATTTACCGACAATTATGTTAGCGCATTTAATGGCCGATCGCGCAAGTTTAGGCGCAGAAAGGTTATTAGCAGTTGGCAAAGGTTTTACGATTCCGATATCTTTTTTAACTCGGTCTTGTTTTGATTATGTCGCTTTAGGTCACGTTCATAAACACCAAAATTTAAACAAATCTAACGATCCTCCTGTGGTTTATCCGGGAAGTATTGAACGGGTAGATTTTAGTGAGGAAAAGGAAGATAAAGGTTATGTGATGATTCACTTGGAAAAGGGGAATACTGAATGGGAGTTTTGCCCTTTACCTGTGCGGTGTTTTTGTACGATCGAAGTCGATGTGTCGAAAGCTGATGACCCGCAGGGGGCTATAATAAAGGCGATCGCGAAAAAAGAGATAAAAGATGCGGTAGTTAGGTTGATTTACAAATTGCGATCGGAACAATTAGACTTAATTGATACAGCATCTTTGCACCAAGCTTTAACTGACGCTCATACTTACACAATTCAAGCAGAATTAGTCAGTCAATTAGCAAAACCTCGTTTACCAGAACTGACTTCTAGTGCTAGTATGACTCCTTTAGAAGCACTGAAAACTTATTTAGATAATCGGGAAGATTTGCGAGAGCTTGCTGGGGAAATGATGGAAGCAGCGCAAAGATTGTTAGGGGAAAATGAGGAAGATTGGGAAGTTTCGGGAATAGAAGGAGATGGTCAATTGCGATTGTTATGAGAGCGGATTGCAATCTTCTTTGTATTGTGAGAGAGACTTTTTTTAACTGCTTTTAACCGCCCTCTGAAACTTCGCTGCGTTCAATCCGTACTTGAGATCTAAACAAGAGTTTGTTTCTGCTAAGAGAGAATTGTTAACTGAAAAGGAACCTGGTGCTGTAGGCAACTAGTTTTGGGGGGAAATACAGTTGCCAAAAATTTAGCTAATTCTCCTCAATATTAGTCATTTGTCTAGCTAAAAGCCAATAGACTCAGGTGTTAATAACTTAATGGCTGTAACTACCAAACTCAAAATTCAAAAACAACTCAAAATAACGAGTGGTTTTTTCTTTTATTTGATCTCGAACTTCGCCCTTTTCAAATAACAATGACAGTCAGGTTTTGAAAGTAACGAAGCAACTAAACTATTAAGTGTTGTTGCAGCAAGCAAACCGCCGCCAATTGTTCCTTTTATTGTGATATGAGGAACAGCAGATTTCATCAGTTGACGTTTGGCAGCTGGTGCATGACTAAATCCGATCGGCATTCCAATAATTAAAGCTGGTTGTATTGCGCTTGTTTTTACTGCTTCACAAACTGCTAATAACATGGAAGGCGCGTAACCAATTACAACAATACAACCTTTGGGTAATTGATTTACTTTTTCTTGTAAGGGATGATTGCGCCAAAATTCTTCTTCAACTTCGGTGGCGTTGTGAATGTGGGGATTTTCGATTAGTGTTTCTAAGGTACAACCTAAATGAGCTAATCTTGTCTGATCTAAAGATGTTGCTACCATTGTTGTATCAGCAACGATCGCACAACCAGATTTTAAAGCTTGACGCGCTGCTGCAATGGCGTTTTGTTCCGGTGACTTACTTAAATGCACAAAGGGAACTAAGCTAACATCTCCGCAAGCTAATATTAGTTGGGAAAGTAAATCGATTTCAATTTCAGATCGATCGCTCAAATCCGGTAATAATCTTTGTAGTGATTCCTGAAAAGCTTCGGGATGAGCGTGAACTTGAGCATCTAAATTATTCCACAGTAATTCTAATCCGCCTAACTCAACTTGCGCTTCTACTTCTAATTGTTTGAGTTGCGATAAAGCTTCTGATTGGACTATTTGACAATGTTGATCTCTTCCTAATAAACCTTCTAATGCTGTCGCTGTTTGTCGCAGTTGAGCAATTTGCTGCATCACAGTGCGGTATTGTTGCTGTAACAGCGTCATCAAAGTTTCTCGTTCGGATTCTGGTTCTACTTCTAATAGTTTGTGAATGTGAGATAATTGAAAACCTTGGCGTTTTAATGCCACAATTCTTTTGAGTCTTTGGACATCTTGTTCTGAATATAAACGATAATTGCTGGGCGATCGTACAGGTTGCGGCATTAACCCTAATTGATGATAATGTCGCACCATTCGCGGTGTTACATCATCGCCAACTAATCTGG
This sequence comes from [Phormidium] sp. LEGE 05292, assembly GCF_015207735.1. Classification (GTDB taxonomy): domain Bacteria; phylum Cyanobacteriota; class Cyanobacteriia; order Cyanobacteriales; family Aerosakkonemataceae; genus Floridanema. The sequence continues at coordinate 72,003 of NZ_JADEWG010000007.1, read as the reverse complement.
TGAGTTCGTGGATTGTAAGATTGTGGGGACTGGGGATTGGGAAATTATTTTGCTTTTCTAGTTTTTTAATCATAATTCTGGTTGCTCCAGAGGCAGAGAAGAAGAGGAGAGCGGAAAGTGCGTTACTAACGTACTCTACAAATATTCCTTCTTCTTATCTTTCTTCGTTTCCTAAAACGCGGTTGCGTTTTGCTGCGCTATCGTGTCTTACGCGCTACGCGCACGCTACGCGAACTGATTAAAACCGCAGCGGCGCAGCGGGCACAGAGAAGAAGAAAGTTGTAAGAGTGGCTTGACTTTAACATTAATGTCAAGGTTTAAGGTAAGAGAGTTGCTTTAGATGTTTTTATGCTTAACTCTCTTAATTTGCCACAATCTCGTTTTTTGTCATGGAGTCGGGAAAATCCTGATGCAATGGCAGCTATTTTATGTGCAATCCTAGTTAGCTTTGGTTGGTTAGCGTTACATTTTAATTGGGTAGGATTGGCACTTTTGATTTTACCTGCTGCTTATGTGATTGGAGGTTACGAAAGTGCCCGTGAAGGTTTGACTACTTTGTTCGAGGAAAAGGAATTAGATGTAGACCTTTTAATGATTGTGGCAGCTGTGGGTGCAGCTGGTTTGGGATTGTGGCAAAGAGAATATCATTTAATAATTGATGGGGCGATTTTGATTCTCATTTTTGCGATTAGTGGGGCGCTAGAAAGTTATGCTATGCGGCGAACGGAACGCAGTATTCGTAGTTTGATGAGTTTAACTACTGATACTGCTAGGGTATTACAAAAAGGTGGGGAAGTGGAGGTGGCGATCGCTAAATTAGAAATTGGCGATCGAATCTTAGTTAAACCAGGAGAATTAATTCCGGTTGATGCGGTAATTATCGAAGGTTACAGCACAATTAATCAAGCTGCAATTACTGGTGAATCTATTCCGGTAGACAAAACTATTGGCGATGAGGTTTTTGCGGGAACTTTGAACGGTAATGGCGCGTTAAAATTGCGCTTAGAACAACCGCCTGAAAGTAGTTTAATTCAAAGAGTGATTCGTTTAGTAGAACAAGCACAAACGGAAACACCTCTTTCGCAACAATTTATCGAAAAAATTGAGCGGGGATATGCAAAAGTTGTGGTTGTTGTAGGTATTTTGCTGGCAGTTTTACCACCATTTTTGGGAGATTGGAATTGGGAAACTACTATTTATCGAGCATTAATTTTTTTAGTTGTTGCTTCTCCTTGTGCGTTAATGGCGGCGATTATGCCAACTTTACTTTCGGGAATTTCTAATGGCGCAAGACAGGGTATTTTGTTTAAAAATGGAGCGCAGTTAGAGTTAATTGGACGGGTAAAGGCGATCGCTTTCGACAAAACCGGAACTCTCACCACTGGACAACCAGAAGTTTACAAAATTATTGCTGTTTCAGGAAAATCAGAAACGGAAGTTTTGCAAGTAGCGGCGGCGTTAGAGTCTTATTCTGAACACCCAATCGGACAAGCAATTTGTCGTTTTGCTGCTGAAAAAATGACGATTCCAACTATCACCGAAGTTCAAGCACATCCCGGACAAGGTATCGCAGGAAAATTAAATTCTCAGTCAATTGTAGTTGGTCATTTCAATTTTATCCAGTCTTTAATTCCTGATTTTAATCATGAGTTACTTCAGCAAGCGAGGGATTTTCAACAAACAGGAAAAACTGTGGTTTGGGTAGTTTGCGATCGTCAAGTTGTAGGATTAATTGTCATTGCAGATCGAGTGAGGGCGAATGCTGTTAGTGCGATCGCATCTTTGAAAAAACTCGGCATCGAACATTTAATTATGCTCACTGGTGACAATAAAGAAACTGCTGAAAGTGTCGCTCAAGCTGTCGGTATTTCGGAAGTCAAAGCTGAGTTATTACCCGAAGATAAACTGCATTTAATCCGTCAACTACAAAAGCAATATGGTGTTGTAGCAATGGTCGGTGATGGGATTAACGATGCACCTGCTTTAGCTCAAGCAACAGTAGGAATTGCGATGGGTGCGGTAGGTAGCGATGTGGCGCTAGAAACCGCTGATATTGTATTAATGACCGATCGCTTAGAAAAGATTGCCACTGCGGTAGAATTAGGAAGGCGATCGCAAACAATTGTCAAACAAAACATCATCTTTGCTTTAAGTTTCATTGTCCTGTTACTAATAGCTAATTTCGCCGGAAACATCACTTTACCCATAGGCGTAATTGGACATGAAGGTTCCACAGTTTTGGTAACATTAAGTGGACTACGATTACTGAGAGGATAATTCTTAGGCTTCTCGTAAAAGTCAGAAATCTGATTTTTTTACCACAGATATCCACAGATAAACACAGATGTAGGCGTAGCCTTCCCGTAGGGTACACAGATGTATTAGACTTGCTATAATTTCCGGGAAAAATGATAACTGGTGATGCTCATACGTTGACGAAAATAAAACCTGTGAGCATCAAATCTTTGCACTCCAGAATCAAGTTCTAACTGTTGACAATCATGTTGTGTTGCATATTCCATTAACCATTGAAACAATTTTTCACCGTAAGATTGCGATCGCACCAATTCATCCACAACTAAATCATCAATATACAAAAATTTCCCTTTAGCTAAACATTCAGAAAGCCGAAATCCTGCTACAGCTACTACTCGATTTTCTGTTTCTACAAATGCTAACTGATAACCTGAATTCATTTGTTGGTGGATGCGATCGACAAACTCATCCCTCTGAAGATGTGGACGCAATTGAAACATTGTAGAAAAACAATTAAGAATTTGCTCATCTGTTTCTGCTAATTGAATTGACATGAATATTGCTCCTTTTGTAGGTTGACACTATATCCTGGGTATACTATAGTTAGCATTTACAGTTTTTAATTTATAAGGATTCGATAACTATGAGTAAGTCTATCAATTCACCATTCCGTTATGCTGGTGGAAAATTTTATGCTCGTAATCTTATCCTTGAACATATTCCTGCTCATTCCTATTACATAGAGCCTTTTGCGGGAGGTGGTTCTATATTCTTTGCCAAAGAAAAGGTAGAAAACAACTGGCTTAATGATATTGATGAAGCACTAATAAACACCTATTTAATAATTCGAGATCGACCGGAAGAATTAATTAAATATCTGGAAGGAGAACAAGCTACAAAAGAAAGACACGCTTACTATAAAAATGAGTTTACACCACAAAATAAATTGGAAGCAGCAGCGCGATGGTTTTATCTTAATCGTACATCATATTCAGGCATAATGAAGCCACAAAACTGCTATTGGGGATATGGTGATAAGTATAGTATGCGTCCAGAGAATTGGCCGAGAAATATCCGAAGAACTTCCGAGAAATTACAAAATGTTGAAATTACTTGTTGGGATTTTGAACAAGTTATTAAAACTGCTCCAGATGAAGCTTTTTTGTTTATCGACCCTCCTTATTTCAATGCTGACCAAGATAAATTCTACACTCATTCTTTTTCCCGAAACGATCACTATAGACTATGTGAGATGCTGAAAGGACACAAGGATAGAATTAAGTTTCTCATCACTTATGATAATAGCCCGGAAGTGAGAGAGTTGTATGAATGGGCGGCGGAAATGCACGATAAAGAGTGGAATTACACAATAAATAGAACCGACGATCAGAAAAATGGTCAGAAAAAAGCACAGAATTTCAAGGGTGAACGTTATAAGGGTAAAGAGGTTTTTATTTTGAATTATGATTCATGCGCTTTAGTACCTCAAGAATCTATACAATTAGATTTAGCGTTGTTATTCTAAATTCTCTCTAATATTGCTTCAAAAAAAGCTAGAGATTTTTCTATTTCTACCCAACGATTTTTAGGAGAAGGAATAATATTATCTGGTAGAGCTTCAATGTTTCCAAAATTAATAACTGGGTAGTTGGGAATAAATCCACAATTGTACTTGTCTGAGCAATCACGTTTACCACAAACTACTCCACTTTCATCTGATACAGCAAGATCTAATGAACTAGCAAGATAAATTTTATTATAAACAAACTCTTGTAATACCGCTTCACTTCCTGAAGGCGGTTGCAATTTCTTTATAAATCGCTTTCCATCTTCAGTTGGTTGAAAACAATACATCAAGTTACCATCATCATCTTCTATAGTTTCGTAAAAAGCATTGCCAATTGATGTGGCAACTACATTAAAACTCAAGGCACGATATTGATCGCTGTGGGCAAGAAACGCTTCTTTGCTAACACCAAATAATCTTGCTGCTGACTCGACTTTCGCAGGAGTTTTAGTGGTACGTGAACGCATACATTTAACACTTATCAAGTAATCACCCTTGCTAGCAATTCCTGGTTGAGTTTGTTTAGCAACTCGAAATCTTCCCTTGCCAGCTAATTTACACTCGACTGATATGATTTTACCTGTCAAATTATGTTTTACTTTTATATCTATATCATGAATCCCAGTTTGTGCATTCATGATAGGTTTAGTGACAGTCCATTCTTCTGATGGCAGGATTTGTTTGAGTCTAGAGTAGGTTGAAAATTCAAATGCCTTGCCCCGAATCATCGGAGCAACTTTGAGGTCAGTTACTATTTTGTATAAATCACTGGTTGATATATTTAAGCTACGGCAATATTCACGAATATCAGTAATCCATTGTTCTTCTTGAAGCTTATTCATTTTTAATTGATTCCCTTCATGAGTTCACATATAAGTTTTAATATAACAGTTGCTCTCTATTCCTCAATCAATACTGGTGGTTAATGGTAGCCATTAACCACCAGTATTGATTGCTTCCTCTCTTTACTTCACTTCAACCACACTAAAACGCCAAGTTAAAACAACTGATGCTACTGCTAAACCAATTGCTAAACCCCACCAAAGTCCCACACCTCCCAAACCTAATTTTAAACCTAGCAAATAACCGCTAGTTAACCCAATACACCAATAGGCGAAAATGCCAATTAACATGGGTATTCTTGTATCTTTTAATCCTCGCAAAGCGCCGACAGCAGTAACTTGAATACCATCGACTATTTGAAAGATTGCAGCTACTTTGAGCAGTGCTTTTGCTTGGGTGATAACCGCAGTATTTGCAGGATTATTAATATCAAGATAAAGGGAAACTATTCTTTCTGGCATTAACCAAAATAAAATGCCCATAAATGCCATGAATATTCCCCCCAAGCTAATACCAACATACCCAGCTAAACGTGCGCCTTTGACATTTTTTTCTCCTACTTTTTGTCCGACACGAACAGTAGTAGCGAAAGAAATCCCTAAAGCAACAGTGAAGGTTGTAGCTGCTGTTTGTAAGGCGATTTGATGTGCGGCTAAGGTGACTGTTCCCAACATTCCCATGATAAAGGTGGTCACTGTAAATAATCCTGCTTCTACAGCAGTTAAAGTAGCGATTGGTAATCCTATATGCAACAATTCGCCAAATACTTGTTTGTTAAATTGGTGAAGATTGTGAAAAACATGATATTTTTTCAGAGTAGCTTCATTTTTAATGTAAATTATGAGAGCAATCAACATACTCCAAAAAGATAACGTGCTTCCCCAACCAATTCCAGCTAATCCTAATGCTGGTAATCCTAATTTTCCAAACATCAAAACATAGTTAGCAGCGATGTTTAAGAAAGTACCACAAATTACAATTATCACGATTGGGCGTGGTTGAGAAACCGCAGAAACAAAGTTTCTCAGCACAGCAAAAATTATTGCTGGTAAAAAACCATAAGCGATCGCTTGCAGATACTCTTCAGTTAACGTTACAACACCTGCATCTTGTCCAAATAATAACAAAAGTGATTTACCATAAAAAACGATTAAACTAATTGGAATTCCGACAATAATTGCCAACCATAAACCTTGACGCACTACACATTCCACCATTTTAGTTTGATTCGCGCCATAAGCTTCTGCTACTAAAGGGCTAACCGCAGCAACCATTGCTGAACTAACAATTAGTAAGATGGTAAAAGAAACAGCACCTAAACCACCAGCAGCTATAATTTGACTTCCTAATAAGCCCATCATTACTGTGTCAACAAATGCAGTTAAACTTTGAGCTAGTTGTGCTGCTGCTAAAGGAATTCCTAACCGTAAACTTGCCCTAATTTCCGAAACAATCGAAGATTTTTGAAGAGTATACATTGTGCATTTTGATTAACTACTCCTGCACACCAAATGTTAAGCAGCTAACAATTTTGGCCGTCCCACCAATACAGGTGGAATTTGGCTAAAATTACCACCCCAACTCAGTAAATAATTATCTGGGTAGTCAGATGGAAATGCAGGTTCCTCTAATCCATCTAACACAAATCCCGCTTGAAAAGCTTCTCCCAAAAGTAGATGAAGTGGTCGATGAAAATAGGGATGTGGTTTTGGTTGATTGCGAAGTGCTAATCCGTAGGTGATAGTAGGCTGCAAATATTTGGGTATTTTGATAGAACAGCAAGTTTGTATTTCACCATTCCTTTCTGTTTCTTCTGCAACCATAGTAATATGAGGGTTGTTAAAACACAACCGATGTCTAAAATGCGATCGCCTACTTTTACTCCCAACAACTTTTCTGTAGCAGGACGAACTAACAAGCGATGAAAATCATTGCCATCATCCCCCATTTTAGTATCCCAAATAGAAGCATTGGTATTCCAAGAAACTTGAGTTTCCTGATGCCAATCTTTAGGAAAATCACTATTTATAGGTGGTTCGTTGTTCATTGTCTTACTCTGTAAATTCCAGAGATTATATCATCAATGCCAACTTTAACTAAATTTATTCCAGCCAAGAATCTACATGATAATTTTCCAACTCTAAGCCGGAATCAAGACTGATTTCATCTGCAATATAAGCCATTCCAGAGATACTAGTATTAGAAGGTACTTCGTAAGAACGTCCACTATGGGCACCGCCTAAATATTGTTCTCCATCAAATTGAGCAAACCAATAATTTGACTTTCCTTGATGTTTGGAATTAATGATAATATCTTTCCATCCATAGCTCATTTGTTCGGTGACAATAATTGGCGCTGCACCATAGCCAAGGTGTGACACTAAGCGATAACCTTTGCCTTCTGGTTGGAAAATTAAGATGGGATGTTCGTTAGTATTACTAGCATTGGAATTGACTAAATAAACAATTACTTCGTATTTTCCATCATCGTTTAAATCTACTCTATTGTAATAGTAACGAGTTAAGTTAGTTTCGCCACTAATTGAGCGCACGATCGCTCTTTCTAAAGCTAAATCCTGACTGTTTTCAGAAAGTACGTACCAAACTTGACTCAAATCTATGCTTCTCACGACAGGCAGATGTTGATGCGCTACTGTTAGTAAAATTTTGCTCAAAGTATCCCAAGTTTCAAAACCAACAATTCCATCAACTGTAATCCCAACTCGACGCTGAAAATGCCTCACTGCCCACTCGGTTACAGAAGTAAAAACACCATCTATTGGACTATCATAAAGATAATCACCTGTCTTTAACAAAGCTTTTTGTAACGCTTTGACAATTTCTCCCTTACTACCTCTTTTCAACTTAGGCAAATGAATCGGAGAACCAGCATAAAGTGCTTGCCAAGTGAAGATATCTACTACACCATTTACAGGCAAGAACATCACTTCTTGGAACTCTTCCACCATCATTTTCATTGCCCGATCGAACTTGCCTTTATGCAATTTTGAATTATGAAATTGACGTTCAGCTTGACGGGAACCTAATAGTGCTTTCCAACGTAATAACAACTTTTGTAGTTCTATCACTTCGGAACCACTACTTCCTAATTTCAAAATCGGTTTGTATTGAAAAATATTGCCCAAAACTAAAACGTAACCTTGCTCAGAGGAGGCAGAAAACATCTTTAATCTCCTTTTTACCAAACTGTATCTTCAGGACTTAACTGCCAAATTCTTTCCAATAATTGAACCCTTTGTCGGCGCACAAAAGCGCGATATTGTTGGTAAGCAGTCACCCCTAAAACTAAAACCAACGGCACAATTCCTATTGGAGGAATAGAAATTGTGTTTCCTTCAGGTAAATTTAAAGAATTTTGTTGAGCGAATCCCACAATTTTTTGGCTATGGGAATTAATTGTGTTAGTAAACTGAGGGAAAGTTTCAGAATATTTAGATTGCATAATTTAACTCCTCCACAATTTAATATTTTGTTTTTTTATTTGTCTGGTGTATCAGGTATTAAACTAGTTTCTAGGAAGCAATTTTTTGAGAAACATAGTTGGAGGACTGATTAGGTTGATTAACTCTGGAACAAACAAATTCTTTGAGATCTGCACTGCGGCTGAAACTGAACACTTGTAAATTTATATGTAAATCGGGAAAAACTAGGGAAGAACTGTCAATATGAGGCAGTTGCGGCAAAGTAAATCTAAAATTACAACGATTGATTATAATTATGCAGAGTAAAAAACTTTTTATACTTGTTCAAGTTGTCAAATTTATCAGTGATCTGAATCTAAAATCGAATGACTCCTTCAGCACAAAGTCTCTGGCAAGATTTAATTTCCATCCGGGAAACAGCCCCTCTGATTCATAACATTACCAATTACGTAGTGATGAATAATACTGCTAACGCTCTATTAGCTTTAGGTGCTTCTCCGGTAATGGCGCACGCCTTCAATGAAGTAGAAGAAATGGTGAACTTAGCAGCAGCGTTAGTCATCAATATTGGCACTTTGAATGATGATTGGATTGCGGCAATGGAGAAAGCAATGCTATGTGCCAAAAAACTGAACAAACCCATAATATTTGATCCGGTGGGTGCAGGTGCTACAAGTTATCGCACAGAAACCACAAAGAAATTGTTAAGTATAGCTACACCAACTGTAATTCGTGGTAATGCTAGTGAAATTGCTGCTATTTCTAATCAACACATCATGACTAAAGGAGTAGACAGCACTCAAGATTCACAAACAGTTGTGACAGTTGCCCAAACTCTGGCTAACCTTTATCAATGCACGATTGTTATTAGTGGCGCAGTTGATTTTATTGTTAGTCAAGAGCGAACTTTTCAGCTAAAAAATGGGCATCCATTGATGTCAAAAGTTACTGGAATGGGTTGTACTGCTACTGCCTTAATTGGTGCTTTTTTAGCAGTTAATTCTGATGCTACTATTGCGGCTACTCATGCTATGGCAATCATGGGAATTGCCGGGGAAATAGCTGCTGAAAAATCTGCTGGCCCTGGTAGTTTGCAAGTGAATTTTTTAGATATTTTATATAATTTAAAAGCAGAAGATATCGCAAATAGGTTAAAATTAACTACAAATTAATTAGACATCTCCAAAAAAGATTGTAAATACGTTATATACAACGTTTCTACAAGGGTTATCCTCCTTCTATTTCCTCTGCGTTCTCTGCGTCCTCTGCGGTTCAAAAAAACTCTATGGCTTATCTAATTGCTGTTGATATTGGTACTACAAGCACTAAATCAGTTTTATTTACCGAAACTGGTAAAATGGTGCAGAGAACCGCTGTTGATTATCCTTTATTGACACCAGTTCCAGGAGCAGCAGAACAAGAACCAGAAGCAATATTTTCGGCAGTAATTACTACAGTACAACAAGTTGTTGAAAGTAGTAAAATTAACACTACGGAAATTTTATGCCTGTCTTTTAGTGCGGCAATGCACAGTTTAATTGCTGTTGATAGTGAAGGAAAATTGTTGACTAAAAGTATTACTTGGGCGGATAATCGTAGTGCTAAATGGGCGGAAATAGTTCAAAAAGAAAAACAGGGAAAAGAAATTTATCTCCGCACAGGAACTCCGATTCATCCGATGTCGCCTTTGATTAAAATTATTTGGTTGCGGGAAGAACAACCGGAAATTTTTGGTAAAACGGCTAAGTTTATTTCGATTAAAGAGTATATTTTTTATCAATTGTTTGGCGAGTATGTGGTTGATTATTCTATTGCTTCTACTACGGGGTTAATGAATTTAAAACAGTTAAACTGGGATCGAGAAGCACTGGAACTTGCCAATATTACAGAAAGGCATTTATCAAGGTTAGTACCGACAACTTATATTTTCCCATCTTTGCGGGAAGAATACGCTTTATTAATGGGAATTCCGTCATATATTCCCACAGTAATTGGTGCTGCTGATGGGGTGCTTTCTAATTTAGGAGTTGGCGCGATCGCACCGGGAATAGCTGCCGTCACAATCGGTACCAGTGGGGCAATTCGAGTTGTGGTAGATCGACCAATTTGCGATCCCCAACAGCGATTGTTTTGCTATGCTTTAACCGAAAACTATTGGGTAATTGGTGGCGCAGTTAATAACGGTGGGATTATTTTACGTTGGATACGGGATCATTTAGCAGATGCCGAAGTATTAACGGCAAAAACTCTCAAACAAGACCCATACAATATGTTAACTGCGATCGCACAAACAGCACCAGCCGGAGCCGAAGGATTAATCTTTCATCCTTATTTAACCGGAGAGCGATCGCCAATTTGGGATGCTAATGCTAGAGGTAGTTTTTTTGGACTTTCTCTGCGTCATACCAAAGCACATTTAGTGCGCTCCATGTTAGAAGGAGTTGTCTATAACTTATACTTGGTTTTACAAGCTTTAGAAGATTTTGCAGGCGAAATTAACAGCATTCGCGCCTCTGGTGGTTTTGCTAATTCCTATTTATGGAGACAGATATTAGCCGATGTTTTTAATCAACCAGTCAGCATTCCCGAAATTTACGAAAGTTCCAGTTTTGGTGCTGCAATACTCGGACTTTATGCTCTGAAAAAAATCACCAATTTAGAGCAATTTTCTCAAGAAATTACTTTCACATTCCATCACGAACCAATCTTGAAAAATGTAGACATTTATCAACAAATTATTCCGATTTATTCCCGAATTTTAACAAAATTTCAGGAGGAATATGCTCAAATTTCTCAATTGCAAAAGGAGGTTTAAATGACAATCCTCAGACAGAATTTGATAATCCTGGGAAAGAAATACTTCAACTGAGATCTGGCATCAAGAAGCAGAGCTTGTATTTTTCGTTCTAGGTTCAACCTGGAAAATCTGGTAGGTTCAACCCCCGCTGCTGTCAGATTTGATTTTCAGTAGTGAAATTGCTAGATTATCAAGAATAATTGTCAATCTTACAAGTTTCTAGGAATCTCTTTGCTACAGTAGTAATAGCTCATTTGAAAGCTAAGGAAACCCGTGACAATATAACTCAGTGTAAATAAGTCGTTTTTTCCTATTCTCGATCCCTTTTCGGCTTATGAAATTGCAGAAAATTCGCTTGCTCTCAAAATATTCCAGTTTAGTAACTGCACTCATTGGCAGCATCGCGCTTATCGGTTGGATATTTCACATCGAATTCTTCAGCAGTGGATTTCCCGGACTACCGCCAATGAGAGTAAATGCAGCTTTGGGATTGATTTTGAGTGGGATTTCTTTATGGTTTTGCCAAGAAAATAGTTATCAAAAGTTTAAGCGTTCACTTTCTTGTGGACTTGCTATTGTAGTTGCTGGCATAGCTTTGTTGACCTTAATTCAGTTTTTATTCAACATCAACCTGGGAATTGATGAACTACTAATCAAAGATTATACTGCCAGGATTGGTTACATACATCCGGGGCGGATGGCAGCGACAACAGCATTAAATTTCCTCTTGGTAAGTTTAGCTTTAATCTTATTAAATTTAGGCAATTACAGTCTGGCTCAGGGATTTGCATTTGGCAGTTTCTTAATTTCCCTTTTAGGACTGACTGGGTATATTTATCAAGTTCAAGATTTTTACGATTTTGTTTCCGGTAGTAGCACTGCACTAAACTCAATTATCGCTTTTTGTATCTTATCTTTGGGAATTTTGTTTGCCCATCCTGAACAAGGTTGGTTAAAAGTTATTACTAGTCCTTATGCAGGTGGAATTACTGCCCGTAGCTTGTTGCCATTTGTGATTGGTTTACCCTTACTGATGGGAAGCTCTTTGATATTATCTTACCGCTATAAGTTGATGCCAATTGAAGTTAGCATTATATCCCGCAGCACGATCAACATTGTGATTTTGGGTGTTGTTACCTGGTGGAATGCTAGATTTTTGAACAAACTGGATTTGAAACAACGACAAACTGAACTGGAATTACGTCAATCTCATGAACAATTAGAAAACCGCGTGGCAGAACGCACAGCTGAATTGACTAATGCTAATAATTGCTTGCTTACGAGCTATCAATTATTAGAGTCCGTAATTGAAGGTATTTCCGATGCGGTATTTGTCAAAGATAGTTCCGGGCGCTATGTTCTGGTTAATTCGGCAATGAGCCAAAAACTTGGTAAATCTAAAGCGGAAATTTTAGGGTTCAATGATGATGATTTGTTTGCTCCAGAAACAGCCCAAAAGTTTATAGAAACAGATTGTCGCATTATGAAACAGAGTGAAACTCAGGTAATTGAGGAGGAAATATTAGAACATAATCAGCAGAAAACTTTTCTTTCGACAAAAAGCCCTTGGCTAGATAGCGATCGTAATGTAATTGGTGTAATCGGAGTAATTAAGGATATTACAGAACGCAAACAAACTGAAGCCGCATTAAAATATCGAGAATGGTTGGCGCGATTTTTTATAGAACATACTTCCATGCCAGCTGCCGTATTTGATAATGAAATGCGATATCTCATAGTTAGCCAACGCTGGTTAAATGATTACCGATTAGGAGAACAAGATATTATTGGACGTTCTCACTATGAGGTGTTTCCCGAAATTCCTCAGTGCTGGAAAGAAGTTCATCAAAGATGTTTAGCGGGTGCAGTAGAAAGTTGTGAAGAAGATCCTTTTCCTCGTGCTGATGGCACAGTTGATTGGTTGAGATGGGAAGTACGCCCTTGGTATGACGAGACGGGGGCGATCGGTGGGATCATTATGTTCACAGAGGTGATTACCGCACGCAAAGAAGCTGAATTTGCCTTAAAGCAAAGTGAACAGCGCTATGCTAATTTGGCTTCTGTGATTCCTGTGGGTGTTTATCGCAGCGATACTCAAGGTTACATTAACTATGTGAATCGGCGCTGGTGTGAACTGTCTGGATTAAGTGCAGAGCAAGCAATGGGAAAAGGCTGGGAGAACGTTGTACACCCAGAAGATCGCGATCGCATTAATACCGCTTGGGAGGAATCTGTCCACAATCAGAGCATTTTTTGTACAGAATACCGATATCAGCGTCCCGATGGTGCAATTAGCTGGGTTTATGGTCAAGCTGTAGCAGAGCGAGCCGCCAATGGTGAAATTATTGGTTACATAGGCACTGTGACAGATATTACGGAACGCAAACGCATAGAACAAGACCTGCAAGAAGCAAAACAGCGTGTGGTTAACATTTTGGAAAGCATGAGTGATGCCTTCGTTGCAGTCGATCGCGATTGGCAAATCACCTACGTTAACCAAATGACGGCGCAGATTAACCAGATGCCACCAGAAGAACTGATCGGCAAAAACCTTTGGCAGGGATGGTTTGCCACCATCGGCACGATCTGTGAAGAAAATCTCCGCCAAGCAATGGCTAACCTGACTCCGGTTCACTTTGAGTATTTCTGCGAACCTCGGCAGCGATGGTACGAAGTTCATGCTTATCCCTCAACGGAAGGACTAGGCATTTACTATCGTGATATTACCGAACGGCAAGCCGCGCTTCACGATCGCCAACAAGCCGAAGCCGCCTTGCAAGCGAGTGAAGAACAACTGCGTCTCACACTAGAATTTGCTCAGATTGGTAATTGGGCTTGGTATATTTTGGAAAATCGAGTTACTTGGAACAGCAAAATTTTCCAATTACTCGGTTTAGATCCCAATACTGTGGAAGCTAGCCATAACGCTTGGCGCGATCGCATTCACCCCGACGATCTAGAGCAAGTGGAAGCGGCTATTTATCAGGCACTCTTAAACCATACAGACTATGAGGCAGAATATCGGGTGATTTATCCTGATGGCAGTATTCATTGGTTAATGGGCAAAGGGCGCGGAATTTACGATCGCACTGGGCAACCTGTAAGAATGCTGGGTGTGATTATTGATATTACCGAACGGCAAGCCGCGCTTCACCAACGCCAACAAGCTGAAGCCGCCTTGCAAGCGAGTGAAGAACAACTGCGTCTGACTCTAGAATTTACTCAAATTGGTAGTTGGGATTGGCATATTCAGGAGAATCGAATTATCTGGAATCACAACCATTTCCAGTTGTTGGGTTTAGATCCAAAGACTGCGGAAGTAAATTATGAAATTTGGCGCGATCGCATTCACCCAGACGATATTGAGGGAGTGGAAGCTACTATTCGTCACGCTCTCTTAACCCGCATCGACTATGACACAGAATATCGGGTGGTTTATCCCAATGGCAGTATTCATTGGAGAATGGCTAAAGGACGAGCCATTTACGATCGATCCGGGCAACCTGTCAGAATGCTGGGTGTGATTATTGATATTAACGATCGCAAACAAGCTGAAGAAGCCTTGCAAGCGAGCGAAGAACAACTGCGTCTGACTCTAGAATTTACTCAAATTGGTAGTTGGGATTGGCATATTCAGGAGAATCTAATTATCTGGAATCACAACCATTTCCGGTTGTTGGGTTTAGATCCAAAGACTGCGGAAGTAAATTATGAAATTTGGCGCGATTGCATTCACCCCGATGATATTGAGGGAGTGGAAGCTACTATTCGTCACGCTCTCTTAACCCGCATCGACTATGACACAGAATATCGGGTGGTTTATCCCAATGGCAGTATTCATTGGAGAATGGCTAAAGGACGAGCCATTTACGATCGATCCGGGCAACCTGTCAGAATGCTGGGTGTGATTATTGATATTAACGATCGCAAACAAGCAGAAATTGATCTTAGAGAAAGTGAAGAACGTTTGCGGTTAGCTTTGCAGGCTACCAATCAGGGATTTTATGATTTGAATGTCCAAACTGGAGATGCGATCGTCAGTGCAGAATATACCCGAATATTGGGTTATGAACTGGAGGAATTGCAGGAAACAAATGCTAAATGGAGAGAACGTTTGCACCCAGAAGAAAGAGAAACTGTTTATCAAGTTTATGCTGATTATATTGCTGGGAAACGCGATGAATACCGAGTGGAATGTAGACAAAAAACTAAGACAGGTGAATGGAAGTGGATTCTGTCTGTAGGTAAAGTTGTAGAGTGGGATAAGTCTGGCAAACCAATACGAATCCTTGGTACACATACAGATATTAGCGATCGCAAACAAACTGAAGCAGCATTACTTGCCAGTGAAAAACAGCTACGTTCCATCTTGGAAAATATGCCCGTAATGTTAGATGCCGTTGATGCTGATGGTAACATTATTGTTTGGAATCAAGAATGCGAAAGAGTTACAGGTTATTCGGCTGAGGAAATTATGCACAATCCCCAAGCCTGGGAAAAACTTTATCCTGAGCCAATTTATCGTGAAAAAATGTTAACTCAATGGCTAACTATAGGTCATAATTATCGCAATTGGGAATGGAATTTACTTAGCAAAAATGGCGAAATTAAAACTATTGCTTGGTCAAACATTTCTGAATTTTTTCCGGTTCCTGGTTGGACAGCTTGGGGCGTGGGTATTGATATTAGTGAGCGGAAAAAAGCTGAAATAAAGATTATCCAACTTAACCAAACATTGGAACAGCGAGTCAAAGAACGAACGGCAGAACTCGCAGCGGCAAATCAAGAATTAGAAGCTTTTTCTTATTCAGTTTCTCATGATTTACGCGCACCTTTACGCGGGATTGATGGATTTAGCAAAGTTCTTCTAGAACGTTATGCTAATCAATTGGATGAGCAGGGTAAACATTACCTCGATCGCATTCGCGCAGGTACGCAACGCATGGGCGAGTTGATAGAGGATATGCTGATGCTCTCACGGGTAACTCGCGCCGATATGAAGCGAGTTCCGGTAAATTTAAGTGCGTTAGCGCAAGAAATTAGTGAAAATTTAAGCGAATCTCAACCACAACGTTCTGTACAATGGAATATAGCTCCCGAAATTACAGTTTTGGGTGATGCAGCACTGTTAAGAATTGTATTAGAAAATCTATTGAGTAATGCTTGGAAATTTACTTCAAATTGTACACAAACACAAATTGAATTTGGTACTACCCTAATTTCGGACAATACACCAGCTTACTTTATTAGAGATAATGGTGTCGGTTTTGACATGACTTATGTTCATAAACTATTCATTGCTTTTCAACGCTTACATTCCACTAATGACTTTCCCGGTACGGGTGTGGGATTAGCGATCGTCCAAAGAATTATTCATCGACATGGTGGGAAAGTTTGGGCAGAGGGAATTATCAATCAGGGCGCAATATTTTATTTTTCTTTGGAGTGAAACAAAAAGTTTTACACCAATGATGAAATATTATTAATCTTTGATTAGGATTTATTGCCATGCCATATTCTATAAATACACCAGGTTTACTGCTGTTAGTCGAAGATAATGCTGATGATGAAGAACTAACGCTGATGGCATTTGAGCAAGGTGGAATCACTAATCCAGTGGTTGTAGCGCGAGATGGCGTAGAAGCATTAGATTATTTGTTTGGAACAGGAATTTATCGCGATCGACCAGCAGAGAACTTGCCAGCTTTAATTTTGTTAGATTTACAACTCCCTAGAATTAATGGGTTAGAAGTGCTACAAAGGATTAGGCACAATCCTCAAACTCAGCTGATTCCAGTTGTAATTTTGACTACATCAAACGAACAACAAGATTTAGTAGAAAGCTATAGCCTGGGTTGCAATAGTTACATTCAGAAACCAGTAGACTACGATCAGTTTCTCAATGTTATTCAGCAATTAGGTATGTATTGGTTGGTTATAAATTCTCCTCCGCCTTTATCTGCTGCTTATGAGTAACGAAATTAGGGTGCTAATAGTTGAAGACAATCCAGATGATGCAGAATTGATGATACTCGAACTAGAAATGAGTAACTATATAGTCATCTGGGAAAGAATAGAAAACACGAATCAAATGAGTGCAGCCCTCGATCGCCAAACTTGGGATATGATTTTGGCTGATTACTCTTTACCTCAATTTAATGCTCTAGCTGCACTTTCTTTAATGCAGGAAAAGAATTTAGATTTGCCATTTATTATAGTTTCTGGTTCAATTGGAGAAGAAATTGCTGTAGCCGCAATGCGTGCAGGTGCTCACGACTATTTGCTTAAGAATAGTTTATCTCGATTAGTCCCAGCTGCTGAACGAGAATTGCGAGAAGCACAGGTGCGACGGGAACGGAGACAAGCTCTCCAAGATATTCAAATGCTGGCATTTTATGATGAGCTAACCGGATTACCAAATCGCACACTTTTTCTCCAAGATTTACAAGAGTGCATTGATGAGTTTAAACAACAGCCAAATTTATTTGGTGTGATTTACCTAGATATCGATCGCTACAAAAGTGTCAAATATGGGTTTGGACATCTGAAAAGTAATCAATTTATAGTTAAAGTCGCGCAACGATTAGCAGCTTGGATTCAACCAAGCGATCGACTAGCTCGTATTGGGGAAGATGCCTTTGGTTTATTATTGAAAAATTTGTACAATTTGGATGAACTAAGCGAAAAAGTCGCTCAAGTTCATCAAATTCTTCAACTCCCTTTTCAAGTAGACAAATCATTAATTTATTCATCAGTTAGCATTGGCGTTGTCGATAGTACAATGGCTTACCATCAGGCAGAAGAATTTTTCCGGGCAGCCGATACTGCTACTTATAATGCTAAAAAACAAGTGGGAAATACTCTTATTTTTAATTCTCAAATGCAGACGGAAGAGCTAGAGCGGCTGCGACTAGAAGCTGATTTACAACAAGCAATTCAACAGCAACAATTGCATTTAAATTATCAACCAATTATTTGTTTAAATAATAACAACCTTGTAGGTTTTGAGGCATTGGTAAGATGGCATCATGGAGAACGGGGATGGGTTTCGCCGGGAGAATTTATTCCTTTAGCAGAACAGACTGGACTGATTATTCCTCTGGGTGAATGGGTGTTAACCGAAGTTTGTCGGCAAATGAATTTGTGGGAAAAAGAATTAGCAAGAGCTTTGCCTTTGAGCATTGCTGTTAATCTTTCAGGAGTACAACTTACTCAAACTAATTTAGTTAGCGTTGTTGAACAGCTATATCAAAAATATTCTTCTAAAAAAATTTATTTTAAGTTAGAAGTTACAGAAAGCGTATTAATGAAAAATGGCGAAGTAGCGATCGAAACTCTGGCAAAATTGAGAGCCAATGGTATCCAAATTTGTATTGATGATTTTGGAACTGGGTATTCATCCCTGGCATATTTACATATTTTACCAATTGATACTGTAAAGATCGATCGATCTTTTGTCAATCAAATGACTGAAGATAGTAGAAATTTAGATATTATGGAAACAATTATTACTTTGGCGCATCGTTTGGATTTAGATGTAATCGCTGAGGGTGTGGAAACGCAAGCACAAAGGGACATTTTGCGATCGCTTCACTGCGAATATGGGCAAGGATACTTTTTTTCTAAACCACTCCCTCCAAAAGAAATTGTTAATTGGATTCGTCAGCTCTCACACATCTAAATTCCTTATTGAGGTTGCAGGGATGCAGGGGAGCTCCAAGAGCTCCAAGAGCTCCTGGAGATGGGGAGAAAATAATTTCTGTTACTCGTTCCCAGGTTCCCCTGCTGCAAGATCTGAGTCTACTGATTAGCCTGATTAGCAGTGTTAGTGCGACGAATGTACCCCTCTACATTCTGTATTGCTCTGGAAGCATAATTATCTCCCGGACGTTCTTCCAACGCTCTTCTAAAGTTTATCAACGCAGTTTGATAATCTCTCTGTTGAGTTGCTGCGTACCCAATTCTCATGTAGCGGGTGTAGTTGCCAGATTGCACATTACCAGTGGAATTAGTTCCGCTATTACTTCTGTTTCCATTAGTTCCATTGACACCAGTACCATTAGTTCCATTCACGCCAGTACCAGTACCATTAGTTCCATTCACGCCAGTACCAGTACCATTAGTTCCATTCACGCCAGTACCAGTACCATTAGTTCCATTCACGCCAGTACCAGTAGTTCCATTGACACCAGTACCAGTTCCATTAGTTCCATTCACGCCAGTACCAGTTCCATTAGTTCCATTCACGCCAGTACCAGTACCATTAGTTCCATTGACACCAGTACCAGTAGTTCCATTGACACCAGTACCAGTACCATTAGTTCCATTGACACCAGTACCATTAGTTCCGGTAGTTCCGGTAGTTCCATTAGTTCCATTGACACCAGTTCCAGTAGTTCCATTTACGCCAGTACCAGTTCCAGTAGTTCCATTTACGCCACTTCCAGTGCCATTAGTTCCGGTAGTTCCGGTAGTTCCGGTAGTTCCAGTAGTTCCGCCTCCAGTACCAGTTCCAGCGCCAGTACCAGTACTTTGAGCTAGTAATTGTGTGTTTCCTGTCGTTGAAAGATTGGAGTTAGAATTATTTAATGCTAATACGGGAAAACTCATTAAAACAGTAGCACTGATAATTCCTGTAAAGCTAAGTAATTTATTAGCTGACTTTTTCTGCTGTGATTTGCTCATTGTTTTTTCCTGTATTTTTGGTGGAACTTTTGTTAGCTAAAACCGAATGAAAAGTAGATTGATTATTCTTGCCAACCCAATGGTGGTGCAATTAAAGTTTCTTCTGCTTGACCAACACTATGACCTGGTTTATTGACAATTTGTACTGTACTTGCTTGCATTCCTCGATCGCCTTCTGTAGCAAAAAAGCGAACACCTGTACCGATTTCTATGCGATCGAAATCATCATGCAAAACACTGTTGCGATGGAAATAAATGTCTTGTCCATCATCTATGGTTTTAATAAACCCATATCCTTGTTCCCGGAACAGCTTAGTCACTAGTCCCATAGTGTCATCTGCTTGATTATTATCCTTGGCTTTATCGCTTTCTCTTTGTTGCCTAGCAAGCTCTCTAACTTGACGTTGTGCCATTTTAAAAGCATCTCGGATTACAGTATCAACATCAACGTATTGATTAGTTTCCCCTGGATTACTTTCAGCAACAATTTCTTGATCTGGCGGTATAGTGATATCAATTCGCACTCGATAGGGGGAACCTCCACTGGGGCGGTCGTGAATTTTTTCAATAGCAATATGACAACTACTGATGTAATTACAAACTCTCTCCAGTTTGTCTATTTTCTCTTGAACTAATGAGTCAATAGCAACGGTTTTTTCTACGTTCCTGTAGGTAATTTCTGGTGCGATTTTCATAGGCTGAGTTCGGCAAATACTTTTGATTAAAAGTTTTATTTCACATTGGCGTTATTGACTCAATAGTAAAAAGAGAAAAAGTTAGTTTCCTCTGACTAATGGTGGTGATATTTTATTTACTGGTCTATCAAAAGTATGAATCACAATTAACTACAACAACCAAATTTTTAGGAGGTATTTTTTGGTGAATCACTCAGACTAACGCTACTTAAAAATAATTATTCGCCTTTAATACTCTCGTCTGGCTATGTCAAGCAAACTGGGCAATGGAGTTAGTTAAGCTGTCACGCATTTAAATCACTTATTGAGATCGCAGGGGGGATCTCGGAGCAGGGGCGCTGAGGAGAGAATTAGACCAATTTTCTTCTGTTTCCAAACAATCTAATTTAATTGCGGAACAGCTTAACGCTGTAATTTTTTGTATACTTAATATAAATAATATTATTCTTTTAAAAGTATTACCGATTTTACAGCAACTCAATCGCAGGGTAAAAACCCTACAACTCAGGTCGGTTTTTGCTACTAATTGCTGACAGCTATGTTAAAAAATATTTAGACATAATAAGAAAAGAATTAAATAAACAGAGGTTAATTATGTTTCCTTTTTGGGGTTATAACTGTTACGGTAATGAAGGTGTTTCTCGCAGAGGTCGCTTAGAACAAAAGCTAAGATTCTTGAAATGGATGCGCGATGATTTGGAAACTAGATTGGCTGGTATTAATGCTGCGATCGACAAAGTTGAACAGCAACTAGGTCAAGAAGACGCAGCTTAATCCTTGAATATTATTCACTATTAATCAGCCAAGTTAGCTTTTAAAAAATACAGAAAGCCTCAGCATAAATTATGCTAGAGGCTTTCTAAGTATAGGCAGCGATTTGGTATAATTATGAAATATTACAGTAAAACATCTATGCAAGACTGGTGGAAAAGCACATTTCCTAAAGGTCGGGAAATTATAAAAATTACCGATGCTAGTGGATATCCTGTTTCTATCGCTTATGGTGAAAAGGGAGAGGGTAAACCGTTATTTTTAATTCATGGTATTGGCGGCTGGAGTTATAATTGGCGTTATAATATAGAAACTCTTGCCAAGTATTTCCGGGTAATTTGTTTTGATGCTAAAGGTTATGGATTTTCAGACAAACCTTTATATCGCGAAAAAAACAATCATCAAATTATTGAATTCAAAAGGATTATTAGTGCGCTTTGCGATCGACCTGCGATCGTAGTAGCAGAATCGCTAGGAGGATTAATCAGTCTTGCAGTTGCACAGGATTATCCCGAATTAATCTCCGATTTGATTGTAGTAAATGTTCCCATTTTTGCCGATAATTTACCTCATTGGGGGATGTCGTTACTATCACAAATTCCCTTGGAATTATTACAAGCAGCTGATTTAGGTCGCATCACTACTTTATTTGCACCTTTGGTAAAAGAAATTTTGGCGATCGAAAGGCGATCGGTGTTATTCGATCCGACAAAATTTACAGAAACAGATGCTTATTGGATGAGTTATCCTTATATTCAGTTTCCCGGAACTTTGACAAAAGCAGCAGAAGACATTCAAATTGCGGTAAAAGAGATTCAGCGAAACCAAAATAAACAGCCAAATTTAATCAGTAAAATTCAAAAAAATTTGACTGTTATTAAATGTCCCACATTAATTTTATGGGGTCAACAAGATAGTTGGTTTCCCTATAAACATGGCGAAAAGTTATCTAAACTTTTACCCGGTTCGCAGTTAAAAATTCTTCCCAATTGCAATCATGATGCTTCTTCGGGTTCTCCAGATGCGGTTAACGCAGCAGTTTTGCAGTTTTTAAAGAAGGTTTGAAAAGTGAAAACCCTGTAGAGACGTTGTATACAACGTCTCTACTTTTTTGGAGTTGTCTATTAAAGCATTGGTGAGATCCCGTAACTTGCAAGTAAATCTCTGTCTGAATCTATGCAACGACCGGGGAAAAAATTTGGGTTGTCTATTAGTTCCCAAGAATAGGGAATTTGAGAAGGAAAAACTTGTATTTCCATATCTGTTTCATCAACAGCCAAGTCTACCCCGTCTGAATAAGCCTCTTCTATAGCTTCATCTAGGAAAGGTTTTAAACTAGGGTTTTCCTTGATTAGTTTTTTAATTTTTTTGCGCTGTTCACGAATTGTTCTGATCCAGCTTTTAGTTCTTTTATCAGGTTGATATTCCCACTTCAGTAAATGTCCAAGTAGAACGGACAGACGATTTACTATTTCTTGTTTTTCCTGTTTACCCAAAAAATTTATTTCCTCAATCAAATTCTCAATATCAAGATTATTTAGGTCACGCTGACGCAATAACTCTACTTGTTTTTGAGTCCAAGCGTAAAAATCCGTTTCGTATAGGTCGATGAGTGGAAGGTTCATAGTTTCTTCCTCAGATGGCTTTATACCCATTCTAATGAGTCTTTGTCGGCTGACTTTGTTTGTGTAGTTGCGGTTTTAACAGTTTTTCTAAGTTTAGCTGATTTTCTAAGCTAGAGAACAAAGAAAAGTTGGTCAAGCAAGGAATAAAAAATGAGTTGTTAGAATTGGATGATTTTGCCAATTCTGCTTCGGGGATAACTTGATTATTTCTCCTGAATTTACGGCGTTGGAAAATACTTTCTATGAGTGCCCAACGTTTTTTTTGCAAGCTGACTGTCGCTGCTTTATTTTGACGATAACGGATAGTTTCCAGAGGAATTCCCAGTTGTTTAATTAGTTGATTAAAAATGTAAATATTGGAGTGTTTAGGGGAATTGGGATTTAAATTCAAACCTAAGATTAGGTTAACTTGTTTGTAATGTTTCCATACTAATTTAGCTAAGGGTTCTAAGTCTTCATTAGTTAAAGTTTCGCCGCTTAATAGGCGATCGATCCATTGCAAAAGTCCCAAACGTTCTCGCACAATCCGTTCTTGTTCTTTAGTGTAAATATTGGGAATAAATAAACCGAGTTTCCATTTTGCTTGAAGTGCGATCGTTTTTTCGTCTCTTTCAACAGCTAGTCCATAACGCAAGTCTTCATAACGGGAAATAGCCCCAGATAACTGAGAATAAACTTTTACTAATTCCGGGGTTATTTCTACTTCTTTTTGTACCGCCGCCCATTCCGCTACTTGGGTTTTTTCTAAGTTTAATCTCTCCTCTGCGGTGATGACTTCTTGAGATTCTAATTGTTGTTTTTCATGAGAAGATAAAAGACGAGAATTAGCAACAGCTTGGTAATGTGCAACTTGAATTTTGTTTCTCACCTTTTTAGTCAAATTTTGGAAAACTGGACTAGAATTAACAGTAATAATTTTCAGGTAATTTCCTTCATATTTTAACCTAGCAATTACCGCCTCTCTTAAGTTCCACATTGCTGCATTACTATTAGCTTCTATTTGCGCCCATAGTTTTTTATGACAACACTTTTCCCAATCGATCGGTGTATTTACAACCGCCAACATTTCCGGGGATAAACTCATTCTAATTAATCCCACTTCCAAATCCCAACGAGATTTTAGTTCCCGCAAAACTACGAACGGAGATTCAGATTTAGAAACCGAACAGAAGTTTTTTCCACAATTAGCCACCCAAATATAGCGGGGTACAGGATGTCTAACCCTGGCTAAAGATTGGGCAATATCTGCGTCATTAACTACGCCATAAAAAATGCCAATTACTGCATCAAACCATTCTGCTTCAATACTTACCCCAGTGGACATACTAGGGGTAGCAATGACGATATCATAAAGCGGTAATTTCTCATTAATTTGTCGGACATATTCTCGTTGTTCATTAAGATTTACGGTTTCGGAGTTGATGACTAGGATGCGATCGCGACTAATTCCCGCCTCCAACAAATTAACCAAAACATTGGAACTTTTCAACGAATCAGTAGCAATAAATAACCTTTTCCCACCTGTCGCCATTTCTACAGTATCAGCAATCATCGCACTATCATCTAAAGAATTATAAATAGTGCAACAATATCCCGCAGTTTGGTATTGATTTTGAATCAGAAAAACCTCATCTTCACCACGTAAAGCTTTAACATAATCGATCGCAAAATTGTCCAAATCAGCATCAGCAATAATTACTCGCGCCGCCACTTTAATAATCTCTTCAAACCTAGATAATATTGCAGGTCTTCTACCTTCTTTATTACAAGTACTGCTAGTAAGTAAAGCCCGGAAAACCTGGCAAACTTCATCAATTACCACCGTCGCCCCCATAAATTGAAACGGACGAATTCCTAACAAAGATTCAACACATAAACCCAACCGCCAAGTCGGATAACCATTTTCATCAATATAATAACCATTACCTTTATCTGCATCAGTGCGCCAAGTGTAACCCAATCTTTCTGCAAGCGAACGACCTAAAAATATACGATGAGTTAAAGATAATAACCGTTCATTTTCCGCAGTAACTTGAGCAATTAATTTAGTTTTCCCCGTACCTTTACCAGAAGCGATCGCAATAATTCCCGTTTGCGGTAACTCTAAACCAATAGTAGATAAATCAGCAACATTAAGTTTTACAGTCGCAGGAATTGTTAAACTAGCTTGTTTTTTAATTAACCAATTCCATTGTCCTAATGACAAAGCATTATTATAAGCTTGCTCAAATGCTGCTTCACCTTCAGCAACAATTAAATCATCTACACCTTTTTGGGGAGTGTTCCAGGTAATTACTTTAACTGGACATTTACCTTCATTAATTAAAAGCTGGGCTGTTTTTTTAATCGCTAAATTAACTGCGTTAGCAGATTGTTCTTTAGTATCTCGATCGAAACAAAAAGCAAATTGTCTCCCATCTTTGACAAAGGATTGTAAATCAGGAATTAAAGTAGCAGTTTTACTAAATTTGTCTACTCTTCTACCGTTCCAAATTCCTGGTAAAGCAATAGCAACAAAACCGACACTTAAAAGTGCAGCAGCTTTTTTTGCGCCTTCAGTAATAATAATAGGTAGCCGAGATTGTGTAATTACCCAATTCCAAAAACCTAACGCTTCACCTGTTTTTGTAATCTCAATATCTTGCGGAATTACTAAATTAAATCTTTCCGCAATTTTGAGCCAAATCTGCAAAGTTACAGGTAAGAAAAAAGCCCTAGTAGCAATTTTCGGTGGATGTTCATATTTAATCAACTTATTTTTTGCACCCAAACGCGGTTGATTAGGTTTAAAACATCCCCATTCGATCGCTTCCCCAGTTTCGGGATCAACGCCATTGCACCACCAACCGCCATTTGTAGCGTGCTCGTAGCGTTTGATCAAACCAAGAGATAGTCTAACCGCACTGTTACGCGGGAGTTCGGTTGAGTAGCAGAGGTAGTTGTAGATGGTTTCACCTTTGAGACTGGTGACGCAAAGGGAAATTAAGTCAGGGTCTACACCGCTAGCAACCCAATCATTCCAATGGTTTTGTTCGATGTAGTCAGGTTTGCACTTCATGGAGGCTATTTAAGGACGCGAGTTATCGGTTCTGAACTTCAGTTTCAGAACATAAGAAAGTCAACCCGTCAACACTAATTATAGAGTGCTGCGGGTGGGGTTTGTATGATAACACGCTATAGGTAGAGTCTGTCTAACTCAAGGGAAGAAGAGATGGGAAGGTGGGGAGATAGGGCTTGCAGCAGCCGAGGTAGAACCTCCCAAGACCTCGTTCCCAGGTTGAACCTGGGAACGAGAAATAGAGGCTCCGCCTCGTGGTGCAAGCTCTCAGAGATAGGGAAATAGGGGGCATTTTGAGAGAAAAGCACTTCTATTACTGGTTGCCCATCACTTCCTTCATCCCCAATCTTCTCTACACTAAGCAACACAGTGCGCTGGCATAGCTTGCTCAACCCGTTGTTGAATGGGAATTTCAATAATAAATTCTGTACCCCCGCCCGATACAGATTGGCAGTGCAATTTACCACCATGTTTTTCGACTACAATTTGGTAGCTAATTGATAATCCCAAACCAGTGCCTTTACCCACAGATTTAGTAGTAAAGAAAGGTTCAAAAAGTTTGGATTTTACTTCTTCTTTTATTCCTGGGCCATTATCCTTGATGCAAATTCTCATCCAGTTATCTTTGATAATCTGGGTAGAAATGTGAATCGTCCCAGGTTGATGAATGTTACCTATAGAACAGCATTGTTGATAATATTCATCTAAGGCATCAATAGCATTAGACAGAATATTCATAAATACTTGATTCAGTTGTCCTGCATAGCATTCAATTGCAGGTAATTGACCATATTCTTTAATAACTTTAATTCCAGGATGCTCTGGTCTAGCCTTTAAGCGGTGATGTAAAATTGTCAGGGTGCTGTCAATTCCTTCGTGAATATTCACTGCTTTAACTGCTGCTTCATCTACGCGAGAGAAAATTCGCATTGATTTGACAATTTCGTGAATTCGTTGTGTTCCAGTATTTGCTGAATTTAGAAGTTTTAATAAATCATCTTTAATGAAATCTAACTCAATGTTTTCGAGTTCAGCTTGAATCCGAGGTGTTGGTTCTGGGTAATCTTCTTGATACATTTCTATAAGTCCCAAAATATCCTGAATATAATCTTTTGCATAAGTGAGATTGCCATAAATAAAATTTATTGGGTTATTAATTTCATGGGCAATACCTGCTACCATTTGTCCTAAACCAGACATTTTTTCACTTTGAATAAGTTGCACTTGCATTTGTTGTAATTCACTGTAAGCTTGAGTTATTTCAGCAACTTTCTGCTCTAACAAAGCATTCTTTTCTTCTAGGTTGGTGTTTAATTCATAGAGCTTGAGATGTAATTTGACACGAGCTAAGACTTCTTCTTGCTGAAATGGTTTGGTAATATAATCAACGGCTCCAAGTTGAAACCCTTCAACTTTATTGGCAATATCAGAAAGTGCTGTCATAAAGATAATGGGAATATCTTGAGTTAGGGGATTTGCCTTTAATTGACGACAGGTTTCAAAGCCATTAATTTCTGGCATCATTACATCTAATAAAATCAGATTGGGTAAGGCATATTGAACTCTTTCTAGAGCTACTTTGCCTGATTGTGCTACCCAAACTTCTAGTCCAGCCTGATCCAAGGTATCAGATAATACTCCTAAATTGGCTAGGTTATCATCAACAATCAGAACAGTAGCATTTTGCATATTAGCTAACCTCATATTTTTACTTGAAGGACTGAATTAAAGCCAAAATTTCTCGGTCTTGAAATCCTTTTGCTAGTTGACACAACTTTTTGGCAAAAAGTGTGTATTTCCGATCGATTTCTTCCAGCAAGTGTGCTTGTTTAATAATTCGCTTGAAATTGCCTTTCATAGCTAATTCATACAGAATTGCCAGTTCTTCTGCTGGCGGGGAAATTAATTCCTGATGTTCCAGAGTGGTTGCAGGTAAAGCTATTTTTTCTTCGTAAATCCATTGGAGTTGGAGATATTTTTGAAGTTTTTCGAGTAATTCTTTTGCCATGACTGGTTTTGGGAGAAAATCGTTCCCTCCAGCTTCTATGCTTCTGTATTGATCTGATTCAAAGACACTGGCAGAGGAAACGATAATCTTTAAATCTTGGAATGTTTCTGAGTGGCGAATGCGTTTAATTAGTTCAAATCCATCTCCTTTGGGCATCAATAAGTCAGTGAGGATTAAATTTGGTTGATGTGCGAGGATTTTTTGCCAAGCTTCCTGTCCACTTGTGGCTTCAAAGACTTTAAAACCGATCGGACTAAGTAAGTTATTAATTACCGATCGATTTTCCCACTTATCATCAACGACTAAAATTATAGGTTGAGCGCCTTTAATTCCAATAATTTGTCCTTGCTCATCAGTTTGAGAGGTTTTAATCCATTCAGTTGCTTCTGGCAAATCAACATCAAACCAGAAAATACTACCAACATTAACTTCGCTTTGCACCTGAATTTGACTACCCATTAATCCGACAAGTTCTCGGCTAATTGCTAATCCTAATCCTGTTCCTTCCGACTGTCTTCTTGCATCACTTACTTGTTCAAATGGTAAGAAAATTGCTTCCAATTTTTCCGAGGCGATGCCAATACCTGTATCGCGGACTTGAAAGCGAATTTTTCCTGGTGCTGCGAAGCTAACGGTGAAGGTGACGCTACCTGTATCGGTAAATTTGATCGCATTTGTCAGCAGGTTAATTAATACTTGGCGCAACCGTTTTTCATCGGCGTGAATCCCGATCGGCAATTCAGTAGCAGATTGATAATAAAATTGGATTCCCTTAAGTTCGGCGCGAATGCGGCACATTTCAGCAACCCCTTGGAGAAATGCGGGAAAGTGAAAATCAGTTGGCAATAATTCCATTTTTTGCGCTTCGATTTTCGACAAATCTAAAATGTCATTAATTAAGGTGAGTAAATGGGAACCGCATTGGTACATTACTTCTATGCGCGATCGATCTTCTTCAATTAAAGTTCTACCCCGCAACAGAATTTGAGCATAACCAATAATCCCATTAAGTGGAGTCCGTAACTCATGACTCATATTGGCGAGAAATTCACTTTTTGCCCGATTAGCTGTTTCCGCTGCTTCTTTAGCTTTAGTAAGGGCGATTTCTGCTTTCTTGCGTTCTGTAATATCAGCACATATACCAATCCATTCGCGAACGCTGCCATCAGCTTCCAAAATCGGCACCGCTCTGGTATTCATGTAGCGATACTCGCCATCATGACGGCGCACGCGATACTCAACTTCGTAAGGTGTGCTGTTAGCAACTGCGGCTAACCAAATTTTACTAGTATAGGGATGATCGTCTGGATGAATGGCTTTAAGCCAACCCCAGCCTTTGTAGTCGGCAAAAGTCTGTCCTGTGAAGTTGCTCCAACTAAATTGATTGGGGAATAGTTCGCCTTGAGCATTAGTGTTCCAAATGATATCGGTGGTGGCTTCAATTAGCGATCGAAATCTCTGTTCACTTTGTTGCAAGGCGATTTCAGCTTGCCGACGTTCTGTAATATCGGTACTTGCACCAATCCACTCGCAAACGCTACCATCAGCATCTAAAATTGGTATTCCTCTGACGCTCATGTAGCGATACTCGCCATCATGACGACGTATACGAAACTCGTCTTGGAAAAGTGTGCCGTTAGCAACAGCGGTTGACCAAGCTTTAGCAACGCGGGATAGGTCTTCTGGATGAATTACCTTGGCCCAACCCCCGTCTTTGTAGTCGGCAAAAGTCTGTCCTGTGAAGTTGCTCCAACTAGATTGATTGGGGAATAGTTCACCTTGAGCATTTGTGTTCCAAATGATTTGGGCGGTGGCTTCAATTAGCGATCGAAATCTCTGTTCGGTTTGTTGCAGGGCAATTTCAGCTTGCCGACGTTCTTTAATATCAGTATGTACCCCAATCCACTCACGAATGCTACCATTAGCTTCTAAAATCGGCACTGCTCTGACGCTCATGTAGCAATACTCGCCATCATAACGACGCAAACGATGCTCAACTTGGTAAGGGGTGCGGTTAGCTACTGCGGTTGACCAAGCTTTAGCTGTGTGCGCTCGATCCTCTGGATGAATCGCATCTAACCAACCCCAGCCTTTGTATTCGGCAAAACTCTGTCCTGTGAAGTTAGTCCAAGCAGATTGATTGGGGAATAGTTCGCCTTGAGCATTTGTGTTCCAAATGATTTGAGCGGTGGCTTCAATTAGCGATCGAAATCTCTGTTCGCTTTGTTGCAGGGCGATTTCTGCTTGTTTGGACTCGGTAATATCCCGCACTACCGACAGTGCATAAAGCTTACCATCTTGCCAATAAGGAACTGCTGTAACTTCAACATCAATAGGAGTACCATCTTTACATAAATCAATAGCTTGGCAGGAAAATTGTTTACCCGCCCTTACAGTTTTAATAAACTCTGGAAACAGAAAGTAATAGTCAGGATGAATAAAAGTTCCGGGTGCTAATTTCAGAAATTCTTCTACTGTATAGCCGTGTATTTTTGCCTGTGCAGGGTTGGCAGCAATTATGTTTCCACTTTCTAATTCATAAATCCCAATCCCATCTTTAACAGATTCAAAAATACTCCGATATTGCGATTCTTTTTGCCTTAATGCTGCTTCAGCTTGCTGACGTTCAGTAATATCTGTATTTGCACCTATCCATTCGCGAATCGTCCGATCGGGATTTAAAATTGGTACAGCACGACAACTCATGTAGCGATATTCACCATCATGGCGGCGCATCCGAAATTCAACTTCATATAACGATCGCTCATTAACAGCTTTCGCCCAACGATTGGCAACATATTTGCGATCGTCTGGATGAATTATATCGAGCCAACCCCAGCTTTGATACTCGGCAAAAGTCTGTCCGCTGAATTTGCTCCAAGTCGGTTGTTCGTTAATTAGTTCGCCTTCAGCATTCGTGTTCCAAATAACTTGAGCAGTAGCTTCCATTAAAGATCGGAAACGTTCTTCGCTTTGTTTGAGAGCATCTTCTGCGGCTTTGCGTTCCCGAAGCGTGGCAAGCCGTTCGTGAACATCTGTAGAAATTCCCACGATCTCCCGAATGCTACCATCCTCATTTAAAACCGGAACACCTTGCGCCATAAAATAGCGGTAGGTTCCATCTTTAGAGCGGAGTCTGTATTCTGCATTGTAAAAACTTTGTGTTGCCACCGCTTGCTGCCAAAGTTTCACAACTATTTGGCGATCGTCAAGATGAATGGCATCTAACCAACCCAAACCTCTAGCTTCTGCTTCCGTCTGTCCAGTGAAAGCCCTCCAACTCACTGTATCATGTACTCTTCCTTTCACATCCGCCACCCAAACCAACTGAGACATAGCAGAGAAAAACGCTTCAAACCGTTCTTTACGCACCCTAAGTTCTGCCTGAAGTTGGAATAATTCCTCTTCCAGTGCAGCAGTTCGCTCTGCAACTAACCGTTCTAGCGTTTCATTCACTATTTCCTGTTGCTCTGGCGCTGGCGAATTTCCAGATTGGAAGTTCTTGCTCATGCTTTTTCCTACATATCATTAATAATTTCGAGAATATAGTTCAATCAGAAATACTAAGACAAACTGCTCAAATTGCTCCCTTACAATCAAGAGTTCTCATAAATAGTAAAAACTAACGACTTATCCAAAATTTATCCCCTATATTTTATCCTTACAAAATCAACCACTTCAGTTACCTTTATTTTTATACAATTGAACATTTTTTGTAACCGTAATTTCCCTTATTTAACACTTTTTTTTGCTAATACATCATCACTGTTATTTAATTTACAAAAGACAAAATATTTCTAAAGATAGATCCAAAATAAGCTCTTTTATACCTAGTGATTATAATTAACCAAAACAAGAACAATTATCACTGTTATTGTTCCCTGTTTTCTATCCCCCATTTGGAATAGTAAGCATTGCCGAGGCTTCCTCGTGAATTTCCTTCAACTTGGTGATTACCCATTTCTCGTGCAATAACTAAACTTTGTTGATGATATTCGATCGCCTTGCCTTAGTCTCCCACAGAATTGTCAGCATCCCCCGAAATTGCTGTAAAAGTCGATCGGCTTCAGTTTTCTTTTTACTATTTGTCTGCACCGATACTTATCCCAAAACTTTGTAATTTAAGCGAGACCCCCAACTTCTTAGAGAAGTTAGAGAACTATGTAAAATTGCTTAATAACCATGTAACTTTATGGTTGTTAATTGTTTTGTTAATATCTATTCCGAATAATTAAGTGTAATTAAGATTAAGTTTAGTTAAAGAAGAGAGTAGCTTAAAGAAAATTATTAGAAACGAATCTAACTCTTATGGTAAATCTTTAACAATAATCAATAACTTTGAGGAAAACAACCTGCATAAACTTTTATTTAGAACCAAAGTATGTATAAGTTGTCACTTGGGTAACAGGTAATAGGTAAGGATGAAAAATTGAAGTGTAATTCTGCAACAAAGTTTTTCTAGTTTTCCTGTAACTTCTGCAATCCAAGCAACAGTAATTAATACCTAGTAAGACTTGTTGCTCTTGCATTTTGTCTGACTGTGGACTAGGATATTACCCTAACAAATTTTTTAATGCTGAACCTAAAAAGGCGATCGCAAAAACTTATACATAAGTGATGGTAATCACTGTGTTCGGTTCAATAATCCTAGAAGCTAGAACCAGTGAGAAAGTTACCTCTAAGCAAACAATAAAATTCAAATGCAGATAATAGACTTTTCCAAAAAATTTCCTGAATTGATGGTGTGAGTAGTGTAGTTTGTTGCCTGTTGTAGAGATAGGGAGTAATAATGCTGTGAGTAAATTCTTCAGATTAATTTAAGAATTTGTGGGTTCACCAGCCATGCTTATCTTAATAAGATCGGCGTAATTTTGAATCAGTTTCTAGAAATTAAAAGCAGACAATCATCACCCAATTTCCAGCCAATTTCCGCTTTCTGTCTTACAAACAAGTATCCCAGTTTTTATTCCATACAGAATTTTTGTTAGTTGGAATACATATATAACTATAGACAGATAAAGCAGAGGAAATTGCACCGGAAACCGATTTTCCCATTTTGACAACCTATAGAAACTTAGCAAAACAAATTCTCGATTTCCCCAAAACTTCCCGATTCCTTTGAATACTTCAAGTAAAGAGCAGCTAGCAATCAGGAGTAGCATGGAAGCACAACCGATCGTAGGCTTGAAAGAAGCTGTTGAAGAACGACGTGCAGCCCGGAGTTTTCGCCCCGATCCGATTCCTGAAGGAGTACTTTCAGAAATCTTACGTTTAGGAGTAAGAGCACCTTCAGGATATAATTTGCAACCTTGGCGCTTTATTGTAGTCAAGCAACAAGAAAACAAGGAGAAGCTAAAAGCCTGTGCTTTTAATCAACGTCAAATCAGTGAAGCCCCTGTAGTTTTGATTTGTTGTGGCGATCGCCTAGTTTCCCAACCAGAATACATTGAAAGTATTATTAAACTAGGCATAGAAGCTCAAGCAATGAATGAAGCTTTCGCCAATTATATGCGAGAGCAAATCCCAGTTTTGTTTCAATATCACCCCTGCTTTGAATCAGTAGAAGCTTGGACAAATCGCCACACAATGCTAGCAGTTGCACATATTATGATTGTGGCTAAAAGTTTTGGGGTAGATAGTTGCCCAATGGAAGGATTTATCACCGCCCAAGTTAAAGAAGCCTTCAACATTCCAGAACATTTAGATGTGTGCTGTTTGTTACCCCTTGGTTATGCAACCGAACCATTTAAATTATACGGAGGACGCTTTAAAATTGAGCAGGTTTGTTACAGCGAAAGCTACGGTGAACCCTTCAAAATTTAGGAAATTTTAAGTTTTTCACACCTCGTTATTTGCCAAAATAATGTGCAAAAGAACAAATAAAAACTATTAGCAACAAGCGTGAAACTATGATGACAACGCCTTACAAAAATGCCGTATTAGACGACAAAGAACTACAAGCAGCATTGAGTCAAATTAACCCAAAATTTGGGGATTTCGTAACTCGCGTAGCCGGAGAAGCTTGGGGTTTACCATTAATCGATCAAAAAACCAAAGCTTTAATTACTGTTGCTGTTGATGTAGTAATTCAAGACCAAGTAGGGCCTGGAAGTCCTTTTGGAGCGCACGTTAATATGGCGATGAAGCAAGGAGCAACTCGCGCCGAAATAGAAGAATTACTGTTATTTATGTGCGTCTATGCAGGCTTCAATAAAGTGGCAGGTTGCTTTGGGGCATTGAATGAAATTTTAGGTTCACAATCCTAAGCAGAAATCAAATTTATTTTCTTGTAAATTCCCAAAATTACGCTTATGCTGTTGGCGAAACAATCACTAGAATCAACAATTACTAAGGCTGATTATTCAGCACGCGATCGCGAAGGAAAAGTTGCCTTTTACGTGCTGTTGTGGAAAAGAAAAGGCATTAGCTTAGAACTTTTCGACGACTATTGGCGAAACGTTCACGGCCCAGTTTGCGCCCGCTTACCTGGACAACATCAATATTGGCAATTTCACGTTGCCCCAAATGAAGGCGGTCTGTGGCCTAGTTTAGGTGGTCTGGTGCAAGCTTCCTCTGAAGATGAACAATTTCATGGAATAGCCGAGTTAACTTTTAGAAGCGAACAAGACCGTCAAACTTGGTTTACATCTGCTGCCATTTTGATGGATGACGAACACAATATCTTTAGTAAAGCGATCGGATATAACAGCAGTCCAGGTAATTCTATCACTTATGTCGATCGCATTGATAACGGCGTTCCCAACGGCAAAGTTGATGCAGAAAAATTCCACGTCATGGTGAGAAAAGCTGATGGCGCAAGCGTAGAAGAATTTCGGAAATACTTAAAAGAAACTTTTGCTCCCGCCATTGCTAAACATCCCAGAGTCATAAAATTCCGCCTTCATCTATTTGATGAAGTCGATCTTTCCCGCCCAGATGCAGCCGGAGTAGCTCACTCTGAACCCAGAGAAAAATCTTATGACGCTGCTTTTGAAATTGCTTTTGGAAATCGCTTGGATCTGGAAATAGTTTTAAATTCTCCAGAATGTCAAACCATAGTCAAAGACCTGCCCAAATATGTGAAAGCTGTTAGACCATTTCCCGAAAGAACAGCTTACGCATTCGTCTATAACGACGAAATGACCTTAGCAGGACAACGCAGTTCTTCAGTCGCAGAATTAATTTCCAACATCGGTGCAACCAACCAATTACAACAGGATATCGAATCGCTTATGCTGTACCAACAATTAAATTCCACCTCTACAAATGGCAATGGTTCTACCAACGGACACCAAACTTCTCAAAATGGACAAACAGCTGTCAGAAAGCGCCAAAATTATTACAAAGACCTCTCCGCAGACTATTCTCGCCCCGGACTTGTTAGCTCTTACGTTGCCAAAAAATTGATTGAAGATGCCGAAAAATATGTGGCAATGAAAGAGCGAATTATGCCCGAAATTAGCTCCAATTACACCTTAGAACAAATTGAGAGAGAAAACCGCGAATGGTGGCCGACTCACTGCGAAGCTTTGCGACAAGGCAGAGGCGATATCTTAACAGGTGAATATCGCGATGACCTAGTTTATTTGTGTCAAGACGGGCCTTATTTTGGCTTAGGTGAACAAAAAGAACGGGAAAAACATTGGTGGGCTTTAATTGCACAACCAGGGGTAACAATGTGTTGGCCTATTGTGATGTTTCACGGCGAAGTTACCTACTTTGAATGGAAGTGTGTAGACGACGAAACTAACGAAACACTCGCCAAAGGAAATGTAACTTGGGTACGTCGCGGACATCGCGGAGGTTGTTATTTGAAAACCGAACAATTGACTTTCTATCGTGATGTTTACGCACCTAATGAGTTAATTCAATTAATCACCACATAGAAGAGATGGGGGGATGGGGAGAATTCAAAACTCAAAACTTTCCTAGTCCCCAGTCCCCAATAAAAACTCAAAATTCACTACTTTTTTAATCAGCACTTAAGATGACAAATAACCAATCTTATAAAAATGCGGTTTTAGATGATAAAGAACTGCAAGAGGGTTTAAAAAAAATTAATCCGAAGTTTGGTGACTTTGTTACTCGCGTAGCTGGTGAAGTCTGGGGTTTGCCCTTAATTGACCAAAAAACTAAAGCGTTAATTACGATCGCGATCGACATAGTTAATCAAAGCCATAATGGTCCCGGCAACCCCTTTCCTGCACACATAGATATGGCTCTCAAACAGGGAGCAACTCGCGAAGAAATCGAAGAATTACTATTATTTATGTGCGTGTACGCGGGGTTTAATAAAGTTGCAGGTTGCTTCGGCGCACTTAAGGAAATTTTTGGTAAAATCGGCGGACAGGGGACGGCAATAATGATACCTGATTATGCAATACGCGATCGCCAACAAACAGTCGCCTTTTACGCTCTCCTGTGGAAAAAGCAGGATCTAAATACAGCACTTTTCAGCGATTATTGGAGAAATGTTAATGGCTCATTAGGAGCAAAATTACCAGGTCAATATCAAAATTGGCAACATCATCTAGATCCGCAACCTATTGATATTTGGCCTACTTTAAATGGGATAAAATCAACTGCTACAGAAATAGAACGTTGTGATGGAATTTCCGAAATAACTTTTGCTAGTGAGAGCGATCGACAAAGTTATTTTCAATCAGCTTATCTTCTGGAAAATGATGGCAAGAATTTGTTTAGTAAAGCAGTTGGTTATACAACTAGTCCGGGAAATTCGGTTAGTTATGTCGATCGCCTAGAAAAAGCCGATACAAATGGAGCAATAGACGCAATTAAACTCCATGTTTTAATTAAAAAAACAGATGGCGCAAGTTTAGCAGAATTTCGCCAATACATGAGCGACACCTTTGCTCCAGCTATTAGCAAAAATCAAGAAATTTTAAAATTTAGGCTGCATTTATTTGACCCTCGTCCTCATGCTCCTAGCGATCCACATTATGAACCACCAGAAAAGCAATATCAAGCAGCTTTTGAAATTGCTTTTGCCAACTATCATCAAATGCAGCAGTTTTTTACATCAAAAGACTATTTAGCTGCTACTAAAGACCAGGGAAATTATATCAAAGAAATCAACGCTCTACCAGAGCGAGCTACTTACACTTTTGTTGACGCAGGACAAATTACACAAATAGGAAAAGGTAGTTCCAAGGTAACAGAAATGATCGCAAATGTCGGTACTAATAATTACAGTTCAGAATCACCTTTAAGCAACGGCAATTCCAATGGAAAATCCAGTTTAGCGCAATACCTCCAAGGTGTACAACACTTCGGGATAACTGTAGACGATATGGACAAAGCTATAGAGTTTTACACTGAGGTGTTGGGGGGAAAAATTGCGATCGGAGGCGACGGATTTTATGGCGAAGATTTGCATAATCTCCTCTTCCAAAAAGATGAAATAGAAGCCCTGCAAAAAGGGATCAACCCCCGCAGTGTTGGCGTTCCCAACATTAGAGATAATACCCAAGAATCCCTAGATGTTAGGTTTATTTCCTTCGGCAACACTTGTGTAGAAGTGATTCACTTCCGGGATGCCAAACTATCACCAAAAGCCCCCAACGTTTTTAGCAAAGTCCCTTCTTCCGTTGGTTTTGCAAACGTACCCCACATCTCTTTTCACGTCAAAGATGATGTTGATTTAAACGATTTCGCCCAAATGCTAGAAGACGAATGTCAAAAGCGGGGAATGACCAACGTTGTAGTTAACAAAACTATTCATATTAACTCCGAAGCCGAAAGAAGAAAAGCCGGACATTCCTTTGCTAAAACTGAATTTCCCGGCGACTTTGACGGCTGGGCATTATTTTATTGCAAAGGGCCAAATGGCGAACAATTAGAATTTAACCAAGTCAGAAGAACCGCCCTGAAAAACTTTAAACGGGCGCAACAAGAATATAACCAACAAACTGGAAGAAACTTTCCTTGGGCATCAGACGCAATTAGGGAGAATGGAACTATGATGACAGCAACAGCAACCAAATGGGAATGGCCTCATACTAAAAAATGGCCTAAATATTCCGGCTCTAAAATTGATATTCTCAAGCAATTATTCCTTGCTGGCGAAGCAATGAATATCAATAATTTCGTCAACTTCTTTACTGAAGATGCTTTGTACCAATTTGGTAATTTCCCAGTAGTTTACGGACATCAAGGTATTAAAGACTCTTCCGTAGGTTTCCTGGAAAAATGTGAAGGTCTGCATCACCACATGAAAAATATGTGGCAGCTATCTGAAGATTTAGTAATTGTGGAAATGGATGTCACTTATGTCCGTCATGACGGCAAAGTGTTTACTCTTCCTTGCGCCGATACCGTGCGTTTTCAAGGCGATAAAATCAGCGAATTGCGAATTTTTATGGACGTTACTCCAATGTTCACTACTCCATAATCCCGCATTTAAATTAATTTGCCAACTTAAAAGATAAACACTACGTCGCGGAGGAATTATGACTACTACAATGTTTCCCGGAACTAGAGCATCCATCATCAAAAATTTGATTGGGTTGTTTGAAAGAATGGATGTAGATACAGCCCTGAATAACTTTACTGAAGACGCACATTATCGTTTTGGCAATTATCCACCTGCTATTGGTAAAAAAGCCATTCGGGAAGCAACAATGGCAAGTCATCTTGACTATATCAAAGGCATTTCTTTCGATATTAAATCTATGTGGGAAAATGCCGATTCTGTAATTTGTGAATTAGAAATTAATTACATTCGTAATGATGGTAGTGTGTTAACACTTCCTTGCACAGATATTTTCCGCATGGAAGGCGACAAAGTGAAGGAAATGCTGGTTTATATGGACCCATCTCCCCTATTTGTGGCACCGGAAACTAAGCAAGAAACAATTTTGGATATTGCCAAACATTTGATCGCAACTGTGGAAGCAAATAATGTCGAAGAATACATTACTTATTTCGCTCCCGATGGCGCTTACAAAATTGCCAATAATCCCCCAATAATCGGCCCACAAGCAATCAAAGACTTCGCTCTACCAATTATGGGAATGTTCAGCAAAGTTTCCCATGATGTACATAATATGTGGCAAGTTGATGAAAACACAGTAACAGTTGAATTAGATGTTACTTACTTCCGCAAAGACGGAAAAGTGTTTAAATTCCCCTGCTTGAATATCATCAAATTCCAAGGTAACAAAGTTAAGGAATATCAAGCTTTCCTTGATGCTAATCCCGCATTTTCATAAATAAAATCCGGTTTCTGTAAAGCTTCTTACTCAGACAACTGGTTAATCAGAAACCGAGTTTTTATTCCCCAGTCTTGAGAGATTAAAGAGAATGGCTGAACAGCAAGATAAACTAAGCGTAAAAAATTCGACAGCAGTGATTTTTCCCGGAGATAGAGCAAATATTGTTCAGCGTTTTTTAACTACTACCAGAACCGCTGATGAATTTGCCTCTTACTTTACTGAAGACGCATCTTTCCGATTTGCTAATGCTCCAACAGTTACCGGACGTAAAGCTATTCATGAGTCTTCAGTTGCCTTTCGCCAAAAACTTAAATCTGTCTCCCACGATATTAAATCAATGTGGGAAATGGGAGATGTAGTTGTCTGCGAAATGGAAGTTACTTATACTCGTCATGATAGCAAAGTTGTGACGCTTCCCTGTACAGATATTATTCGGATGAAAGGCGAATTATTTAGCGATTTGCGAGTTTACATGGATATTTCTCCGGTGTTTGCTGCGTAAAATCAACCAGTAATTTATTAATAAGGGGTTTGGAAAAATGGCAACTCAAACTAAAGGTAAAATCGGCGTACTCATTGAAGAACATTTTGACCCAACTGAGTATAAAAAGTTCAATGAATACTTTCCACAACAAGGTTATGAAGTAGAATATATCTCTCATTTGTGGGGTAATTCTTCATTAACTTTTGGTTCTAATCCTGAAAATGACCAAATTGAATTTCATGTCACCGTGACTACAGAAGTTAACGACATTGACCCGGCAGATTATAAAGGGATAATTTGCATCGGTGCTTATGCAATGGATCGTTTAAGATATCAAGTAAATGTTAAGAAAGGGCAGAAAAATCAAGCGCCAGCGGTGGCATTTATCCGAAAAGCTATGGATGCGGGAAATGTGAAAATAGGCACTATTTGTCATAGTTTATGGCTATTATGTGCCGATCGCGATTTGCTCACAGGTCGTCAAGTTACTTGCGCCCACAATATTGTTTGTGATGTGGAAAATGCGGGGGCGGATGTAGTTTTTGACGGTGATGTAACCGTAGATTTAGTTATTGATGACAATTTGATTACCGGGAAGCATCCGGGAGTAGTTGATGAATTTATGGAAGCTTTCGTTGTGGAGATTGAAAAAACGGAAAAAGCCCAAAAAGTAGCGGTTTAAAATTCCAATTTTGTTGGCTATTAGCTTTAGCAACTTTGTTCAACTATCTTGAGAGGCAATTCCAAATGGAACGGATGAATTTTACCTTTTCTGATACTATTGGTGGGTATGTTACTCACTTCGATCGCCAAAGTAAATCCTTTGGCATCAAAACATCAGATGGGCGAGAATATACAGCATATTTAACACCGACTGCTTGGGGAAGAATTGCCCAAAATTTGGGTGAATCTTACATTGATGCTACCCAAAGATTGGCTGAATTACTATCACCTGGACAGCACGTATTTGCTTACGGTGTTTTTTATCCTCAAGGAGATGGACACAAATTTGAAGTGAAATCTTTTGTGTTTCCTGGGGAAGCACCTGACAAATATCGCCACGAAGAACCTGATTGGTGGGTGAAACAAATTCGATCGATCGCTGATTGTTATCTAAAATGGCAATTTGGTTATCCCGACAAAGAAATCGATTATCATAACTATCGCACCATGCTGAATTTAGCTGGTGAGAAAAAACCTGATGATTATCTACAAGAAACTGATACGATTTCCCGCTTAGTTTATGGGTTAGCTTCTGCTTATTTATTAACAGGCGAAGACCGCTTTTTAGAAGCTGCGGAAAAAGGTACTAATTACCTGCGGGAACACATGAGGTTTTATGATACTGATGAAAATTTGATTTACTGGTATCACGCAATTAAAGTTCAGGGTAAACGGGAACAAAAACTGTTAGTTTCTGAGTTTAGTGATGACATCGATTGTATCCCCGCTTATGAACAAATTTATGCTTTAGCTGGGCCAATTCAAACTTACAGAATTACTGGCGATCCTCGCATTTTAAAAGATGCGGAAATGACGGTAGATTTGTTTGACAGATTCTATTTAGATAAAGAGCAAGGCGGCTATTTTTCACACATCGATCCAATTACTTTAAATCCTCGTGCTGAGTCTTTGGGACGTAACCGCGCCCGGAAAAATTGGAACTCTGTGGGCGATCATGCTCCAGCTTATTTAATTAACCTGTGGTTGGCAACTGGTGAACAAAAGTATGCTGATATGTTGGAGTATACTTTTGACACGATCGAGAAATATTTCCCCGACTACGAAAATAGCCCATTTGTGCAAGAAAAGTTCCACGAAGATTGGAGCAAAGATCAGGAATGGGGATGGCAACAAAACCGCGCCGTTGTGGGGCATAACTTGAAAATTGCCTGGAATTTAATGCGGATGCAAAGCTTAAAACCCAAGGATCAATATGTTGCTTTGGCCCAAAAGATTGCTCAATTAATGCCAGATGTGGGTAGCGATAAACAACGCGGTGGTTGGTACGATGTGGTAGAAAGGGTGTTAGCAGAAGGTGAAGAACATCACCGTTTTGTGTGGCACGATCGCAAAGCGTGGTGGCAACAAGAACAAGCAATCTTAGCTTACTTAATTCTGAATGGTACTCTCCAAAATCCTGAATACTTGCGCCATGCCCGTGAAGCTTCTGCTTTCTATAATGCTCACTTCCTCGATCATGATGACGGTGGTGTATACTTCAATACTTTGGCAAGTGGCTTGCCTTTCTTAATGGGTACAGAACGCTTTAAAGGTAGTCACTCCATGAGTGCTTATCACTCAACAGAACTCTGCTATTTGTCAGCAGTCTACCAAAACTTGCTGATCTTCAAATACCCAACGGACTTTTACTTTAAGCCAATGCCAGGAGCATTTAAAGATAATATCTTGCGGGTTTCACCCGATATTTTACCTCCGGGAAGTATCAGCATTGGCAAAGTTTGGATAAATGAAGAAGAATACAGCAATTTTGATGCTGAGGCTTTGACCGTGAAATTACCAGATACTCAGGAACAGGTCAAAGTGAAGGTGCAAATTGTTCCTCGCTAGAAAGAGGTTTGAGATGGCAAGTTGAAAAAATCTTTAATTTGCCATCTACAATCAGCTGTTGACGATTCATCAAAAAACAAGATGGACATTAAGATTGAGAATGAGGAAGATGTAACTGTCGTCAAATTAGAAGGCGACATCGATGCAAATACAGCGCCCGAAGTTCAGGATGAAGTTTTACCCTTGGCAAAGCCAGAAAGTAAAATTTTGCTGGATATGACTGAAGTTCCATACACTTCTAGTGCTGGTTTACGAATGTTACTCTCTCTTTATCGGCAGGTAAGTGCTAAGGATGGTCGGCTGGTTCTGGTGGGGCTTTCCGAGGAAATTAAGGATACTATGTCAATTACTGGATTTCTGGACTTTTTTACCACATCAGATAACCAGGAAGAAGCATTAAAGGTACTCTCTAGCAAACAAACACCAGACGCTTCTCACCAGGAGAAAGACAAAGGCTCTAAAGCAGAGCTATAAGAGATAAGTTCAATAGCTGTATAGGTGAGAATACTCCAAGGCAAAATAGGTGCTACAGCAATCTTAGCTTTAGCACCTATTTCAAAAGTTACAGGCACAATAGCTTCTGCTTCAGGAATAATACAGATCTAAGGTACAAATATTAACAACTGAAGTAGTTATGGATGCTCAAAATCAAGCGACGGAAAATTTATTAGAACAAATGGCAGCACTGCAACAAGAAGTAGCTGAACTGAAAATTGCCAGAATCGCCCTTGAAGCCCAAAATCGGATGCTGGAAAATCTGCTAAATATGGCAGAAAGTCCTAAGCCGGGAGACATATTAGAAACTATTCTCCAACAAGCTTATGAAATTTCCTGCAAACTCACAGGTGCGGAAAGTGGTTGTTTGGTATTTTTAGGTTCAAATAGTGCTGTGCAAAAGAGCATCCCCCAAGAGGAAGATTTAACTTCTGTGCAGTTGATTCTCACTAGTCCTGCTTACATTAATTGGGCTGATAACCATCGCCAAGTTGTGCCAACAGCAGATGTTTTGGAAATTGAACATTTGCGATTGCTCTTTAATCAACCCCCATTCATGCGCTCACTGCTCAGTGTACCCATCCTGAGAAAAGGCAAATTACTCGCTGTCCTCACCTTGATGCACTCTCAGCCGGGATATTTCGGTGCTGTGATTGCTAACTTTATGCAGTCGATGTCTAGGCAAATCGCCCTAGCTACAGAATACGCTCGCTGCTATGACGAACTAGACAGTTACTCGAATCAACTCAAACAAGAACTAGAAAGAGCTAGGGAAATTCAGCGAGATTTTCTGCCTAATCCACTGCTAAGTGTACCAGGATGGGAATTTGTGGCTTGTTTTTATCCAGCGCGGCAAGTGGCTGGCGATTTCTACGATACTTTCCGCTTTCCTGATGGTTCTATTGGTTTAGTAGTCGGAGATGTATGTGATAAAGGTGTGGGAGCAGCTTTATTTATGGGCTTGTTTCGCAGTTTATTACGCATTTTTTCCGGTTATTACTCCTTTGAATTACCCAACGGAACTAACGAAAAAATTGCTGATGTAGTACTACCGCTAACAACAGATAGTGAATTAGCGGAAGTTCCACCGAATACGGTTAAAATTATTGATGCGCTGAAGGCGATCGTACTAACTAACAATTACATTGCCCAAAATCACGAACGCTTGTGTATGTTCGCCACCATCTTTTTTGGGGTTCTCAATCCTACAACTGGGGTACTTACTTACATTAATGGTGGGCACGTACCGCCAATTATTGTCCGTGCTTCTGGAACTGTAGAACGTCTCAAACCTACAGGCCCAGCCGTCGGCACCATCTATAACATTGATTACGAAGTCAAACGAGTACAGCTAGAACCTGGAGATATTGTGCTGAGTTTCTCAGATGGTGTCCCCGATGCCCGTTCTTTAGAAGATGTTCCCTTTACTGAAAACCGATTGCTCTCACTATTAGAAGAACCTGCCTCCTCTGCCGTTTCTTTGGTAGAACGCATTAAAACTGAGATCAAATCTCATATTGCGGAAGCAGATCCTTTTGATGATATTACTATGCTGGCTGTGCGACAAAATTTGCCATTATCAACAAATGAAAGGAGCAAAATTTCTGATTTACAGCGATCGTCTATTCTTCTTTAATGTTTAATTAACCAACCTAATGCTCAAACTTTATGGACTTAAGAATTGATAGTCATCCTACTCACACTTACGGCAAATTTAAACTTCGCACTGGGCGGCCTTTCCCTTTTGGGGCAACTGTAGTTCCTGGTGGAGTCAACTTCTCGATTTTTTCCTCCCACGCCAAATCCTGTACTCTGGTGCTATTTGAAAAGCACGCTAAAAAACCAATGGCGGAAATTCCCTTTCCTGATGAATTCAGGATTGGTAATGTTTTTTGCATGATTGTATTCGATGTAGATTACGAAAATATCGAATATGGTTATCGCATGGAAGGGCCTTTTAATCCTCAAGAAGGTCATTGGTTTGACAAGAGTAAAATTCTCATGGACCCTTATGCCAAAATTATTGGCGGGCGGGATGTTTGGGGAGTAACACCAGATTGGGAAGATATTTATCATCATCGTGCCAGAATTGCTCCTGATGATTTTGACTGGGAAAATGACCGACTTTTAGAAATTCCCCCGGAAGATTTAATCGTCTACGAAATGCACGTTCGTAGTTTTACTCGCCATGCTTCATCAAAGGTGAAACATCCGGGAACGTTTGCGGCAATTCGAGAAAAAATTCCCTATCTCAAAGAGTTGGGTGTTAATGCGATCGAGTTGATGCCAATTTATGAGTTTGATGAGTTTGAAAATTCTCGTCCTAATCCCAACAATCCTGATGAATTACTTGTAAATTATTGGGGTTATAGTACAGTCGGTTTCTTCGCGCCGAAAGCG
This sequence comes from [Phormidium] sp. LEGE 05292, assembly GCF_015207735.1. Lineage (GTDB taxonomy): Bacteria > Cyanobacteriota > Cyanobacteriia > Cyanobacteriales > Aerosakkonemataceae > Floridanema. The sequence continues at coordinate 27,071 of NZ_JADEWG010000007.1, read as the reverse complement.
GGCTATGCGGCAACTGGCAAATTAGGAATGCAGGTAGATGAATTAAAAGCATTAGTTAAAGACCTGCATAAAAATGGCATTGAAGTAATTCTTGATGTGGTATTTAACCACACGGCAGAAGGCAATGAACACGGGCCAACAATTTCTTTCCGGGGAATTGATAATAGAACCTACTATATGCTGACACCGGAGGGTTATTACTTCAATTTCAGTGGTTGCGGCAATACTTTAAATTGCAATAATCCGATCGTGCGGAATATTGTATTAGATTGTTTGCGCTATTGGGCAAGTGAATATCACATTGACGGTTTCCGCTTTGACCTTGCATCTATTTTAGGGCGCGATCCTTGGGGTGCTCCTTTGGCAAATCCCCCATTGTTGGAAACACTCGCATTTGACCCAATTTTGGCGAAATGCAAATTAATTGCCGAAGCTTGGGATGCTGGCGGACTGTACCAAGTTGGTTCTTTCCCCGCTTACGGACGTTGGGCAGAATGGAACGGCAAATACCGCGATGGGATTCGCAAGTTCCTCAAAGGCGATGCGGGGCGAGTGGGCGATATGGCACAACGTCTGCAAGGTTCTCCAGACCTTTATGCTTGGGAAGGTCGCGGCCCTGCAACTTCGATTAATTTTATTACAGCCCACGATGGTTTTACTTTAGCTGATTTGGTTTCCTATAACGGCAAGCACAATGAAGCTAACGGAGAGAACAATAATGACGGTTCCAACGATAACGATAGTTGGAACTGTGGCGCGGAAGGTTGGACGGACGATCCGGGCATTAATGCTTTGCGGCAACGGCAAATGAAGAATGCTGTGGTGATGCTGATGGTGTCTACTGGTGTGCCAATGATTTTGATGGGCGATGAAGTGGGACGTTCTCAGAATGGGAACAATAACACTTATTGCCACGACAATGAATTAAACTGGCTGGATTGGACGCTTTTAGAGAAAAATGCTGAGTTATTCCGCTTTTTCAAGCATTGCATTGGTTTTCGCAATGCCCACCCAGTACTGAGGAGTAAGTATCACTTTAGCAATCGAGATTACAAGAATAGTGGCTATGCCGATATTACCTGGCATGGTACACAAGCTTGGAATGCTGATTGGTCTGATTCTAGCCGGGTTCTGGCTTTTATGCTGTGTGGGAAACACGCGAAGTCGGGAATGGTGGAGGATAACTATGTTTACGTTGCCATGAATATGCACTGGGAAACGCTTTGGTTTGAAGTTCCTGGTTTGAAAGATGGCATGAAGTGGCACGTTTTTGCTAATACTGGCGTTGCTTCTCCCTTGGATATTTGTGAACCTGGTAAGGAAGGGTTGTTGGAAGATCAGTCGGGTTTGTTGGTGCGCGATCGATCGGTCGTTATCCTTGTCGGTAAGTAATAATTTGCCACAAGTAAAAAGCAAAAATATGAATTTTTTGCCTCGTTCAATTGCGGGAAAATTATCTAGATAACAGGAGAAAATTATGGCTTTTGATGTAACTTTAGAAATGGAAAATACCACTGCTACCATCACTTTAAATGGTGCATTGGATGCTAGTACTGCACCAAAGTTTAAGGAAGAAATTGAGAAAGTTCCTACGGGAAAAGTGAAAACTCTAGTTTTGATGATGGAAGACTTGGAGTATATGGCGAGTGCTGGGTTGCGGGTACTAATTTACACTAAACAAAAAATGGGTGCACATACAGATATCTATGTGGTTAAACCACAGGAAATGGTGCTGGAAACGTTGGTAAAAACTGGGTTTGACCAAAGTGTAATAGTAGTTGACAATCCACCAAAAATTGAAAAGGTATAAATCACTAGTTGTTAGTGGTTAGTGAGGGGGAAAACTATAACTAACCACTAATTATCACACCCAAAACTTATGCTATGGAACAAATAACGGTACCCGGAACTTTAGACTCTTTGAGTGAAATTTCTAAATATGTCTTGTCCGCTGCTTCCGCTGCTAGATTGGATAAAAAGGCAACTTATAGATTGCGTCTAGCAGTAGATGAAATTGCGACAAATGTAATAATCTACGGTTATGAAGATGCTAAAATTCAAGGAAATTTGGATCTACAAGCTAAAATTGATGACTCTAGTTTGACTATCCTGATGGAAGATAATGCTGGTGCTTTCGATCCCACAACAAAATTTATGCTAGAAGAAGAGTCAATTAATCTACCAATGGAACAAAGAGCGATTGGAGGATTAGGAGTTTATCTAGCGATTCAAGGTGTCGATCGGTTTATGTATGAGAGAAGTGGCGATCGCAATCGCAACATCTTTGTTGTCCATCTTCATTAGCTATTGGTAGTAAGTTAGGGTGCAGGGTAGTGGGATATTATTCTACTACCTCTTCTACAAAGAGATAAGTATTAAATAAAACCCACACATTACTACAACAAAATTAAGTTGAAAATCCAAAATTACGCCAAAGCGAATCAATAATCCCTTAGAATGGAACCAATAACTTGACAACAACTATTGATGAGGAAATCCTAACAATTATCATTGACGATACTGCTCCATTTTGCGATCGCACTCAAAAAGTACCTGCAAATAATTTAGATTTAGCATTAGATGAACAGGAAATAGGTGGACTGAGAGTGTATCTCGTTATAACAAGGAGTCGATCGATTTCTTGAGCAACGAGTAAAAAATCGCGATCTTAATATTTATATCATCAATCAAAAGACAAGTTGAACTAGAGGCACAAGTGAGTATGATCGTGCAACATCAATCTATAGAACAACTACACCAAGAACTAGAATCTTTGCGCCAAGAGGTAAACGAGCTTAAAACTGCACAAGCTGCTTACCATGCACAAAGCGAACTGTTGGAAAACTTGGTAGCAATGGCGCGGTCTTCATCTGAAAAGGAAGTACTCACAGCCACCTTAAAAAATACGATGGCTGTCTCCACTCGACTCACGGGCGCACAAAGAGGTAGTTTGTTCATCTACAACAGCAGTGGCGCTGTGGTTGCGAGTATTTTGACTCGCGACGGCGCTACCCCAGAAGAAAGTACTAAACTGATTGGTTTAGTGTTAAAAGATGGACTAGCAGGTTGGGTAAGTCGTCATCGGGAAGTCGGACTAATTTATGATACGAAAAAAGACGATCGCTGGGTAGATCTACCAAACCAACCTTATCAAGTAGGTTCCGCATTGGCTGTACCCATTCTTCGCGGCGACAGGTTACTCGGTGTTCTCACATTACTGCACTCACAAAGCGAACACTTCACCAAAAAAGACGCGCATTTGATGGAAGTAACAGCAGATCAAATCGCTTTGGCTTTAGAAAATGTTCAACTTTACACCAAATTAGATACTACGAAAAAAGCACTGGAAAATGAATTAGAAAAAGGTAAACAAATACAAAACGATTTTTTACCTGAAAAATTAATTCAACCTTCTGGTTGGGAAATAGCAGCTTACTTTTCCCCAGCACGAGATGTAGCTGGTGACTTCTATGATGCCTTTGAACTTCCGGGCGGATATGTAGGTTTAGTAATCGCTGATGTCTGCGATAAAGGCGTAGGTGCAGCACTATTTATGGCCTTGTTCCGCAGCTTAATTCGCATCTTTTCTGGTCAAATTCAATTACAAGAATCAGATGTACTAACTTCTGAAGCCTTAGAAAATTGTCCAATTAACCCGCACAGAGCTGATTATTCAGCAGAAATTGATGCCTTAAAAGCGGTATCTTTAACTAACAATTATATCGCCAAAATTCACTGTCAATTGTGTATGTTTGCTACCATGTTTTTTGGAGTATTAAATCCGACTACAGGGGTACTAACATATATTAATGGCGGTCATGAATTCCCCATAATTATTGGCAAAGAGGGAATTAAGAAACGGCTTTCAAAAACAGGGCCAGCCGTAGGCATGATGCCAAATGTGAAGTTTAAAATTGAACAAGTACAACTAGAACCAGGTGATATTCTCTTAGCCTACACAGATGGTGTCCCAGAAGCCCATAGCCCCACAGGAGAGTTTTTTAAGGAAAAAAACTTATTAGCTTTGGTAGAACAACAAGCACCTTCAGCTAATGCTTTACTTAATCGCATAGAAGAAAATTTGCGGCTACACATTGGAGAGGCAACACAATTTGATGATATTACGATGTTGTCAATACATTGGCTTAAATAGTTGCGCTGATTCTAGATCCCCGACTTCTCTAAAAAGTCGAGGATCTGGGTGCGTAGTACCTCAATTAATTAATTGATAACCTGTTGCGCCTTGAGATAATATTTTCACATAGCCTAAACTTTCTAAGAATTGCATCATTTCTGTTTCTTCGGGAGAGTTCGCTGTTTCCCAAAAAACTGTTTCGATCGCTTTGGCAGCAAATAGAGATTTACAACTTTCTAGAATTTTTAAATCGTATCCTTCGGCATCAATTTTTAAAACATCGATTCTGGTTTCATTATATTTTTCTAAAAGGGAGTTTAGGGTTAACATTTCCGATCGACGTACACCCTCTTGATGTTCATCTGTAACTACTTTAGTTAACATCGTGGGATCGCCGAAGGTATCTAATAATGCCGTACCGTTGCGATCGCCAATACACCCCGGAAAAATCTCATATCTCGACTGATAATCTTTTAAATTCTCATGCAATAATTCCACATATTCTGTAACTGGTTCAACAGCAATAACTCTAGTTCCCTCTTTTTGCAACCACAAAACTGAGTAATAACCAAAATTTGCCCCAATATCAACTAGCAGCCCCTTCCGTTCTTTCGATAAAATTTCTTGAGTGAGAGACTCTTCATAGTACCCACTCATCACAAAAAATCTAGCGTGTAAACAAAGAGGGTTAACCTTAATTTTAGTCTGAGGAAATTCACGAGGAGAACCGTAAGTGTACAATAATTCTGTTGCAGAATCTAAAGGAATTTCAGCCAAAGCTAACCAATTAATTGGAGCAGCATATTTGATAGGTAGAATATGCAGCAAATACTTTAGTCCAAAAAGAGTATTGTTCTTACCTAAAATATAATAATTTAATTTAATAAATCCTTTAATCAATTCTTGCTTTATTCTCATACTATTTCACCTTTTTGTGACTACAACCTTTCCCAAAAATCAATGTAAACCTTTAAAGTATCTTGAGCAATCTTTCGCCAACAAAACATTTGCGCCACTTCCACACAGCGTTGAGAAAGCTGAGAATATCTACTTTCGTCCAAAGTCAGTAGCTTAACTATTTGATTACTAAAACCTGCCCTATCTCCAGGTACAACCATAAACTTTTCCTCAAAATTACCCAGCATTTCTCTTGGCCCTGGTACATCATAAGCTACAGTAGGAAGACCACAAGCTAGTTTTTCCAGTACAGCAAAACCAAAACCTTCGATATAGCTAGGAAATGCACCTACAGTGGCACCACTTAACAATTTAGGCAATTCATCACTGGTAAATTCCGGTATTACTTTGATATCTTCATTTGCTGTTAAATTCAGATCTTCTAAAACAAATTTAGCACTAAAACCTGTACCTAGAAACAAAAAACGAACATCAGGAACTTTTGCTTTAACACTCTTAATAATTTCTGCCCAATCTCTAGAACCTTTGCGTGTTCCCCAAGTACCAATAAAAACTACTTGTTTGTTATTTAAACGCACCGCAGCAGGTTGTATAACTTCAGCAAATGCCTGTTGTCGTTCCGGAGAAAGTCCAAAAGGAAAAACAAAACTTTTCTCACCTAAACCCAGAACATCACGGGCATAAGAGAGTTCATCATGATTAGGTAAATTGATTAAATCACAGGTTTGCAAACTACGCAGACATTCATAATTTCCTTTCTTGGATTGCCAAGACTGCAACCAATTTTTAATCCGAGTTCTCTTTCTTTTCGGAGGCCATTTAGTCTTTTCCAAATGAGCAAATTCATTATAAAAGGCATATAAACCTACAGAACGAGCAACCAATAAACCCTTAATTCCCAGTTCTTGTTTAGAAAAAGGTAAGTTACCTTGATGAGCATCAATAATATCAAATCTATGGGCATTTGCTTGCACAAAAGATTTTGCTTTGGCTGAAAAGCTGGGGCGAGTGAAATTTTCTAACACAGAGGTATTGGCTTTAGGAAAGGCATCACCATAATCAAATTTTTCTACTTCATGCCCCATTGCCCGAAATTCATCTGCTAATTCTAATTGCACTCGCGAACCGCCAAAATTGCGATTCCAATTCATGTGTAGAACCATTAGTATTTTTAAAGGTCGATTCATTATTCCAAATTCCACTTAGTTAGTTATCAGTGGCTTATAAGCAATAGCAAACCAACCAATACACATGGTTGGTGGTACTTCTAAATTTGATTGGGCAATTAAATTTTTCACCAACCATACTAAACGAGGCAACCAGTATTTAGTCCACCAAGGCATTTTACAATGTGCCACGTAAGCTCCCAAGAAATGAGCAGCAGCAGTGTGCCAATTTCCCAAGGGAAGAACTTCGATTCTTTCAAATCCTGCTTTTTCTAACTCATCTATTAAACCGAAATTAGTCCAACGGCGAAAATCATTCGGTGTTTCGTGTAAGCCTGCTAAGAAAGGCACACTTAGAAAAAAACCACCTCCCGGACGCAAGACATTATAAATGCTAGAAAGTAGTATTTCGGGACGGCGGGCGTGTTCTAGTACCTCCGTAGCCATAGCCCAATCAAAGGAATTATTAGGAAAAGGGATCGACTCACCATCATATAACACTGTGTCAGGAGGCAAGGTGTGACAACTATTGGAGACATCTACACCTTTGTATGATTTTATTTGCGTAAATAAGGAACGGTATGGTTGAGTGCCACAGCCAATGTCTATCAGATCGCCTTTAACTAAAGGTTGTATAGTTAATAATGCTTCTAGAAGTAATTTTCTCTGAAAATAAATAGCATTCCATTGGGTATTGGGAACAACAAGAAAATTATCTGGTTTTAATTTGTGTAGTGGAATTGTCATTTTTATATCAAGTCTATTAAATACTTTTATAAAACATCATCTTTTTCCAAGCAAATTTTTGGCAAATGTCTTCCAAAAGAGCGGCCAACGAGCTAATGTGGGTCTAGAGATTAACTGAAAGAAAAATTGAAAGAATGTTAGTGGTTTAGTGCTACGAATTAAAGAGTGGATTATTTTATAGTCGCCTGTATCAATTTCAAAGTTTTTTCTGAAAACCCAAGGCAGCTGGGAAGCCTCTAATAAAGCTACATGACTAATTTCAGATAATTCATTAAAATCTTCCGATAAATTGCCTAAACATTTATTTTGACCATGATATTTAAAGTTTACCCATTTTTGATTTACCGAAATTACCTTTGGTTTTTGGCTGAGAACTCTTAAAAAAAATTGATAATCCATGACTACTTGCAACTTTATATCTAGAGGAAAGCATTTATTAGCAAGTTCAGTGGCAACAAATACTGCTGGCTGCGGCAAGTGCCTACATGACCAGAATTTTAAATATTTATCAAAGTTAACTGGATAAGATTTGCCAAAATCTCTATATTCAATAATTTCGTTGCCATTTAAATCTAAAGCACAGAACTCTCCACAAATTAACTGGTAGCCTTGCATATAAAATTCTGCTACTCTTTGTAAGCAATTTGAGATAGCATAAGCATCATCTGCATTTAACCAAACGAAGATATCACCAGAGCAGTGTTCATACCCTTTATTAATAGCATCTGTCTGACCTTTGTCTGGTTCACTTACCCAGTTACTTAGATATTTTTCGTATTTCTTAATGATGTTAATTGTTTCATCTGTAGAACCACCATCAATAATGATATATTCTAAATTAGGATAGCCTTGTAATAGAACAGAACGAATGGTTTCTTCAATAAAGCGTCCGTAGTTGTAGCTGGGTGTAACAATGCTAATTTTAGGCCATTCAGAACCATCTGTCATTCGTTGCGGTAGAGGCTGATTGTCCTCTGTCCACGGCCATCCAGTTTTGTCTGGTGGCGGAGAGGGTAAGTTTTTCATGGTCAAAGATTGGTAGGCGATCGACATAATAATAAATAAGAGATAGGAGCTTATTGATTGGTGTTTATATTACCAACAAAACTTGTATTTTTTGACTTCCCAGCATCCATCGGGTGAGTCTATTTTATTTTTACTGATTGATTTACTCTCATAGCCGCATATTGATTGCACCATCTCCCTTACTTTGGGAAGTCTATATAATTTTAACTGCAACACCATAGTTCTCAGAAGGTTGGGCGACCATTTTAATGTTTCTCGCATTATAGCTAGTGACTTTTCTCCTTCCATGACATACTCTTCCATTTGACGGCTTTTTTGATTTTGTTGAATCCGAAATCCACCTAAAGGCGTGGCTGTTCCGTATAAATCAGCATACAAAAAGAAGCGCGACCAAAGATCGAAATCACCTGCTATCTTAAACTCAGTGCGAACATGACTACCCGCTTTTTCCCATAAACTGCGCCGCCAAAAGGTAGACTCTTGGGAAATCCAGCTGATTCCTCCCTTGCCCCATCTATTCCAAGGAAGGTAACAACCATCCAGAAATGCTTCTCTAGAATACCCAGGAACTAAACTAAATCCTACACAGAATCCATCCCAATCCCAGGCACCCTGTTGCAGAGTAGTTAACCATTCTACTTCGTGAAGTTGAGATAATATACTAGATACGGTTTTAAAAGTCCAAGGATAATACATATCATCGCTATTTAACCATGCCATAATTTCACCTGTAGAATGGACAAAACCTTTGTTAATAGCATCATATTGCCCTTGGTCTGGTTCGCTGCACCAATAGTGCAGATATTTCTCATACTTTTTAATAATTTCTATACTTTTGTCTGTTGAGCCTCCGTCAATAATAATGTATTCAAGATTTGGGTAATTTTGCCCCAAAACACTTTCGATAGTGGCTTCAATAAATTCACTTTGATTAAAAGAAGGCGTGACAATTGAGATTTTAGGTATGTTTTTATTCACTACAAATTTCCCCAGATAATCAACAAAAAAATATGGTATTAATTACATAGCGATCGATAAAGTTCAACAGTCTGAGCTACTGTGTTCTCCCAACTAAATAGTTTAGCTCTCTGATATCCTTTTTCGATTAGGCGATCGCGTTCTGTAGGACAATTGAGTAGTAATAGCAACATATCTACTAAATCATTTGTTGATGACGGATTAAATAGCAATCCTGCATCACCCACCACTTCTGGAATACTGGAAGTATTAGAAGCAATCACAGCAGTTCTACAAGACATGGCTTCCAAAGGAGGAATACCAAACCCTTCGTATAGAGAAGGATAAACCAGAGCGATACTACAACGATAAAGCTTTGCTAGATGCCTATCTGTAACATAAGAGTATTGTATGATATGGTTGGTTAAATTTAAATCTTCAATCAATTTTGTTTCTGCATCATTAAATGGTAGCCCAGCAACACATAGGGCAATTTCTGGCACAACAGAGACAGCTTTGGCAAATGCTGATAATAAACCATCAAAATTTTTATAACTAGAGCGGCTACCTACGTAAAGATAATATGGACAGGAAGGAACTGGTTCATCCCCGTATGATTTACTAGCATTAATATCCGAACCATGATATATGACAGTTATTTTATCTTCAGGAATGCTATACATTTGGAGTAAATCTTTTTTGGTATTTTGAGACACACAAATAATTGCCTGTGCTTTCAAAATAGCTTTTTCTTTCGCTGCGGCTGAGTTATCATGTAATTCAAATTTAGTAGGAAAAAGTTCATGGAGCATATCATGAACAGTAATGACAACCGGACAACGATAATTGTCGATTTCTTGTCTACTTAGTAATGAATAATAAGTAGGATGGGCTACATCAAACTTATTCAAGACACTAATTGCTTCAAAGTAATATTTCTCCAGCCAATAAGATAATCGTCCTGGGCGAAATCCGAATCTTTTATACTGGAAAATCCTTAGATTTGGATGAACTGGATAAGTAATTTTATGCTTGTGGTAGTTACTTAACGTAGTTAAGCAAGGCATAAAATTTTCTGGCAACCCCTCAATTAGATTAGCAAAGTAACGACTAATCCCACCAGCTACTTGGAAAGTATATATTTGTCCATCATAAAGAATTCGCATAAATTATTAATCAAAATCTTACTTAGTCAGTTTGGATAATTATTTAATAAAAATCAAAAACCACTGTTTCTGAATTAAACTTTCTTCAGCATTTAAGTTTATTATCACAGCCAAATATAACCAGTGAATTCTCCTAAAATATCTCTAGATTTTATCATTTTTACTTGCCATAGATACAGCATTTCGTAAGCTGTGCCATACCGATCGCATAATAAACCAGATAAATATGTAAGCTACCCTTCTAATAACTCTAAACGAACGACTGCACAAAAGCCCTTCTTTAATTTGAGCAGATGCCACATTGACCTCACCCACAGCAAGATTATAATATGCTAAATCAAGAGCAGACATCGCATAATTTTCTCTGGCTTTGTTGGATAATTCAACAGCAATATTTTCAGGTAGATAAGATTGAGATATTTCTATAGCTCTCCTTGCGTCAGCAAAGTTAGTTGCTGATTTCATGCTATCAGAAGTATATGAAGAGGAATGTTGGCGATAACATACCAAAGGTTTAGGCTCATACCAAACAGGATAGTGTATCGATATTCTTTTCCACATTTCCCAATCAGTAGCAGTACGTGCTTCTGAGCAAAAGCCACCCAATTTCTCGTAAACATCCCTTCTAACTACCACAGCAGGAGCATATATTACACTTTCCACTGCAAGGCGTTCTAGCAAGTTAGTAAGAATACCAGGTGTTCTACTTTCTAGAGGTGATAAAGATTGCCAATGACCTTCTTCATCCATGAAAATGTAGCGACTGAATGCTAATCCAATAGTCGGTTTTTGGAGAATAGCAGATTGCAAATATCTATAAAAACCATCCAGCACAACATCATCATCATGTAAAATATGAACCCAATGACCACGAGCGTGGTTTAGGCAAGTGTTCCAGTTAGCATTCATCCCAACATTTTGCGGTTGCCTATAAAAATAAACTCGATTATTGCCTATTTCTTTTACTAGTCTTTCTATGTCATTTTCTGTGGAACAGTTGTCTACTACCTCGATTTGCATTTCATCAGGACTATAACCTTGAGCTAGGACACTTTTAATTGTTTGTTCTAGATACAGAGTGCGGTTGTATGTCGGAATCATCACTGACCAAAGTGGCCTGGTAGTTCCTTCTGTAACTGGATGAATTTGTGGATATGCGATCGGCAAAGATGCTGAACTTTTGGACATCGGTTTAATAGTTTTATTTAAATACGAACTAAAGTCAAGCTATATCATGTAGTTGAGTTTTTGCCCGCGAAATTATTCGCCGAATCTTTTGTTTTAGCCAACTAGGTAAAATTGAGCTACGCAACCACCGTATCCCAATCCAAACAATCAGAGGAATTGTTTGCTTAATTGCTTTCCAAGAATGATTCGATCTGAGCAATTCTTGAATTTGAGCCATTGCCCCCCCAAGATCCCACATGGCAATTGTGCATCGGATTTGAGAAATAGATAATGATGCCATTTCTTCTTTGGTTTTTTCTATTAATTGGGGAGCTATTGTCTCAGGAAGATAAGAATTAAACTTGGCGATTACCTTAAATCCATCAGCGATAATCAGCCTAGTTTTAAATAACGAAGCCGTAACTGAGTAAGGGTTGGAACGGTAGCAGGCTAAGGGTTGAGGCTCATACCAAATTGGATAATGTACTGCTATTCTCTTCCACATCTCATTATCAGGCATATATTTTAATTCTTCATCAAATCCGCCTAGTTTTTCGTATACACTACGCTTGACTACTATAGAAGCACATTGAACCGAAACACCTCCAGCAAAACGCTCTAAGCTATTAAGAAAAATTCCTGCTGTTTTCATTTCCAGTGGCGAGAAGTTTGTCCAATGACCATCATAATCTATATAAATATGCCTACAGAAAGCTGCTCCTGCCGATTCATCTTTTTCTAAAGCCGATCTTAAATAGCTATAAAATCCAGGGAGAACTAGATCGTCATCGTGTAATATGTGAATCCAATGACCGCGAGCACGATTTATGCACGTATTCCAGTTCCCCGCCATGCCCACATTATAGGATTGTCGATAGAAGGCAACTCTTCCTTTACCTATCTCTTTAACAATTGCTTCCGTATCCACTTCAGAAGAACAATTGTCTATTACCTCAATCTGCATTTGATCGTAGCTGGGAGCTTGTTCTATGACGCTCCGTAAAGTTTCTTCAAGATATTTCTTTGGGTTATAAGTGGGAATCATCACTGACCAAAATGGTCTGTTAAAATTTTCTGCTACAGAGTTGATTGAGGGAGGAGCAAAATTTTGATGTTCTATTTGTTGGAACTTAGTGTTTTTTAATGTCATTAAACTTCTCGCTCAAATAGTATTTATTTTACTAATTACTCTATGAAGCTGGTTTTACACTACCCTTTACTTTTCTAATGCCTTCTCTTATGCTTATTTTTGTTTTCCATCCCGGTAATAGTTTACCTTGGTTCCAAGGTACCATTACCTCGCGAGGCCGATAAGGTCTACCTCCCCATTGAATAGGCAAGTTTGTACCAGTTTCTTGCTCATAAACCTCTACTATCTCCTTTAACTTTATCGGAGAACCAGTTGATACTTGATATTTTTCATGCCCCTGAACTTTTCCAGATAACAGACGCTCAAGTGCCAGAATGTAAGCATCAATAACATCATCAATATACACAAGTTCAATTAGCTGTTCTCCAGGAGACATTGCTAATAGTTCTTTTTGGTTAGCGGTTTTTTCTAGCAAGGCGAATAATTTTTGGCGCGGGTCATTTTGCCCGTAAGTATCAAATAGTTTGAGAGTGATTACTTGCAAGGGTGTTGTTTCTATATAAAATTGAATAATTGCTTCAAAAGCTTGTTTAGTAGCAGCATACAAACAAACAGGACTATACTCTTTGTTTTCGTAATGCTGCCATGAAGTGCCTGTGTTGATCAAATAGTAAATTTTCTGGGCTACCATTGCTTCAACTAACTGAGTAGCAAAGGTAATGTTGCTTTGCAGCATCGGTGCTATATCCTCTGGAGTATGTTGTGCCAGGAATATAGATGCTAAATGAAAGACAACTGTTGGCTTGGCGGATTCCATAATCCTAAACAAGTCTTCTGTAGTACCGTCATGAGTGTGAATAGTAATTCTATCCCGGACAGACTCTAACAGTTGTAGCTTAGAGTTGGGACGGATGATTATATGTACTTGCCAGCCAATAGAAACCAATCGACTTATTAAATGCGATCCCACAAAGCCAGTAGCACCTGTTACGAGCGCAGTCAGGGATGACTGGTTAGCAACCATCAGTAGCTTCCTCTGAGTAACGAAAAGGAGTTAAAAAATCAGCAAAAGTTACAAAACTACTATCCCGTGCTGAAATAATTGGCTGCTTATCTGACCAAGGAATACCGACTGAGTTCCAGAGTATGCCAGCATCATGTTCGCGGGAATATACAGTAGTCACTTTATATATTAATACGGCCCGATCGCTCAACACATAAAAACCGTGTGCAAAACCAGGAGGGATGTAAATCAAATTTGCTTTTTGGGCGCTTAGTTCAAAGGTGGCATATTTCCCGTAGGTAGGCGAACCGACTCGCAAATCTACTACAGCATCCATTACCTGACCAACCACACAATACACCAATTTTGTATGTTCATAAGGCGGTAATTGAAAATGCAATCCCCGCAAAACTCTTTGGTGTGAAACTGAATAATATTCCTCGGCAAAATGTGTTTCTAATTTATATTCAGCAAATACTTCTTGATGAAAGATTTTGACAAATTTTCCTCGATCGTCCTCGAAAATATTAGGCTGAATTTCGTAACAACCTGGTAGAGAAGTTGGTTGGATGTTCACGCTCCTGCCCCAGAAGAAATAAAATCTTGTATGCTGCCAGTGAGAGCCTGGTGAATGCGATCGACTATATAATTTAGTCTAGGTTCATCTAAACCAGGATAAGTCCCCACCCAAAAAGTTTGATTCATCACTCTGTCTGTTTGTTTCATTTCTCCTACCACTCTATATTTAATCTCCTCATAGGCAGGTTGACGGAGCAAGTTACCTCCGAATAACAAACGAGTGGCAATTTTATGACTTTCCAGATGTCGAATCAGCTGGTTGCGGCTAATTGGTGCCTCTTCGCGCACCGTAATCGGAAATCCAAACCAACTGGGAGTGCTATTGGCTGTAGCTTCCGGCAAAATCAAATATTCTTCTAGCGGCTTGAGGGCAGTATAAAGATAAGCATAGTTTTGCCGTCGCTGTTCAATAAATTTGGGCAATTTTTTCAGTTGTGCCACACCAACTGCCGCTTGCATATCTGTAAGCTTGAGGTTATAACCGATATGGCTGTAGGTATACTTGTGATCGTACCCAGGGGGCAAATCTCCTAACTGCCAATTGAAACGCTTACCGCAAGTATTATCCACACCAGGGGCACACCAGCAATCGCGTCCCCAGTCCCGCAAAGATTCTACTATTCGTTTCAATAGTGGACTGTTGATTAATACACAACCGCCTTCACCCATTGTGATATGGTGGGCTGGGTAAAAACTTACTGTAGCCAGATCGCCAAAAGTACCTACTTTTTGACCTTGATATTCTGCGCCTACCGCGTCGCAGCTATCTTCGATTAGCCAAAGATTGTGTTGTTGGACAACTGCTTTAATGGCATCCAAGTTAAAAGGATTACCAAGGGTGTGAGCTAAAATAATTGCTTTGGTGCGGGGAGAAATAGCTTCTTCCAGACGAGTAACATCAATATTGTAGGTGGGGATGTCTACATCCAGAAACACAGGTACTAAACCATTCTGGATAATCGGGTTAACTGTGGTTGGAAAACCAGCCGCTACTGTGAGTACTTCGTCTCCAGGTTGGAGGCGGCGATCGCCTAACAGAGGTGATGTCAAAGCAGAAACAGCTAACAGGTTAGCACTAGAGCCTGAATTTACCAGCAAAGCAAAGCGAGTTCCCATAAAGCGGGCAAATTCGCGCTCAAACTGCTCTGCATATCTCCCGGTAGTCAGCCAAAAGTCCAAAGAGGCATCAACCAAGTGTACCAGTTCTTCTTCGTCAAAAACTTTACCACTGACTGGTACCGGATCTTTACCCGGAGTAAACGGTTTACCAGGCCATTGCATTTGGTAATATTGACGGGTTAATTCCAGGATTTGCTGGCGTAACTCTTCTGGCTTCATTTTTCCCTTTTTAAGAACTGTTTGTACCATTTGATCGTTTCCCCCAAACCCTTTTCCAAGGAATAGAGGGGTACCCAACCCAGAACTTGTTCCGCTTTCTGAGAAGATAGGTATTGATCCCGAATTTCCGCTTTTGCTTGGTTGAGAATCAGGGGTTCTATATCTTCTCTTCCCATCAGATGTCTTAGCGCATCTACGATTTCTAGCACGGTACGCGGCTGTTTGGGGCCAAAGTTGAAAGCTTCCCCTTGGATCTGTTTTTCCTCTAATGCTTCAGCCATAACCATATAAGCATTTACCGCATCCTTTACATAAACATAATCGCGGGTAAAGGTGCCATCACTGCGAATGATGGGCCGATCGCCATAAAATAAGCTGCGGATCGTGCCAGGTATAATTCGGCTCCAGTTTAAGTCTCCACCTCCATAGATGTTACCACAACGGGCAATTACCACTGGCAAGCCAAATGTATAGTAGTAAGACTGGGCAATTAAATCTGTACAAGATTTCGATACATCATAAGGATGCCTTCCCAAGGGCGGCAGATCTTCGGTATAGGGTAACACATCAATCTCACCGTAAGCTTTATCACTTGAAGCAATTACTACCCGCTTTACTAAGTCTCGATGTATGCGGCAAGCTTCCAGCAAGTTGTATGTTCCTCGGATATTGGCTTCAAAAGTAGGCAAGGGACTCCGATAAGCTGCACCAACAATAGTTTGTGCCCCTAAGTGAAAGACCGTATCTATTTCGTGTTCGTTAATAGCTCTTTCCAGAACACTGAAATCCTCAAGACTTCCGTTGACTACAGAGACTTGTTGAATAGTGCCGCTACGATAAAGTTCTGATTGTGGATCGCCATCATGAATTAACGCTACCACATAGGCACCTTTTATTAATAGTTCTTTAACTAACGAGGAACCAACAATCCCAGTTGCCCCAGTTACAAAAACTCGGCAACCTTGCCAAGATTTAAACTTCATTCTTGCCAAACTTTCCAAGGTGCTTTCCCTTCCTGCCATAAACTTTCTAATAGACGTACATCCCTCAAAGTGTCCATGCACTGCCAGAAATCTTCATGCCGATAGGCTACCAACTGACCTTTTTCGGCTAGTCGCTCTAGAGGCTCTTTTTCAAAGATTATGTCATCTCCATCAATGTAGTTAGCAATTTCCGGTTCTAAGACAAAAAAACCGCCATTAATCCAGCCTTCCCCAATTTGAGGCTTTTCTTCAAAGCGGTCTACTAAATCGCCATTAAAACTAATACCACCAAAGCGAGCAGGCGGGCGTACCGCTGTTACTGTAGCCACACATCCGTGACTGTAGTGAAACTCTAGCAGCTTGTTAATGTTTATATTTGCTACTCCATCACCATAGGTGAGCATAAAAGTTTCATTACCTATAGACTCTGCTAATCGTTTTACTCGCCCACCAGTTTGAGTAGCTAGTCCTGTGTCAAGCAAGTTTACTGTCCAATCTTCACAATTATTGTTGCGAACAGCTACTTCCCCTGTCTTCAACTTAACAGACAGACTGTTGGCACGATAGTAATAATTAATGAAGTAATCTTTTACCAGTTCGCCCTTGTAACCCAAAGCAATAGTAAATTCTTTAAAGCCGCTGGCAGCATAAATTTTCATAATATGCCAGAGAATTGGACGACCACCAATTTCAACTAACGGTTTAGGTTTTACAGTTGTTTCTTCCTGAAGACGAGTACCCAAGCCACCTGCGAGAATAGCTACTTGCATAGTTATTTAATTTCTACAACTTCTAAATTGACATCTCTAAAAACAATATTTCCCCAGCTATGGTGCCAGTTGGTTATAGTTTCATATTGCTCCGGATTCGGGAGAATTTGAAAACTTGGTTGACCAACAATACTATCTAAATCCTGTCTGTTAGCAGGGTCAAAACCTCTTCCTATACTTAGACCAGTATAATATAGCCCTGGGGCTAAATTTAGATGATTCATAACTAATTCTAATGTAATTTCTTGGTTTGCTTTTATAGAGAAAACTTGACTGGTAATTAAAGTACCAATAATATTGTTTAGGCTGCTAAATATAGTTGCTCCAATAGTTAAATCATTTTCATTTTTGTCTGATTCAATAATTATTTTATATTTAATCGAATGACCAAAAATAATTGTGTTTTCTCCCCGATCGGACAAAATTTTAATGTCAGTAAATCTGGTATGTTTACCAACCCCATAATTTCGGATTTGATTTAGGTTTTGATTATCATTTTGCAAGACTTCTGACAAATAAGTATTTACAACTTTTTCTGTTATGTCAAATTGGCGTATTTGACCATTAGATAAATAAATACATTTATTACATAACAAACTAATTGTTGACATATTATGACTGACAAATAATACTGTTCTACCTTCTTGGGCTGCTACATTTTCCATTTTACCTAAACATTTTTTTTGAAATGCAGCATCTCCTACAGCGAGTACTTCATCTACTACTAAAATTTCTGGTTCTAAGTTGGCAGCAACAGCAAAAGCTAGGCGAACATACATACCAGAAGAGTAATACTTTACGGGAGTATCTAAAAATTTCTCTACTTCAGCAAAAGCAATAATCTCATCAAATTTATTTTTAATTTCTATCTTACTCATGCCGAGAATTGCACCATTGAGATATATATTTTCTCGTCCTGTCAACTCTGGATGAAAACCAGTTCCCACTTCTAAAAGGCTTGCTACCCGCCCTTTGAGAGTAATACGTCCTGTAGTAGGTTCAGTTATCCGACTCAAGACTTTCAGAAGAGTTGATTTCCCAGCTCCATTGCGCCCGATTATCCCTATAACTTCTCCTGGCTTAATTTCAAAGGACACATCTTTCAAAGCCCAAAACTCTTCATTAATTGAATTGACATTCCTTTTAGCAAATGATTTAAATAGTAATTGACCTAAAGATTTAGCTCCATTGGCAAGGGTATCGCGCAAAGCTTTATATCGCTCTTGTTTGTTTTGTCCTAAAATATATTTTTTTCCTACATTTTCTGCACGAATTATACTATCTGACACTTAACTTTAGCTCCTATTCAAATTACTTAGTTTTGCTTCTATTTCTTCTATTTCTTTTTGTATAACAATTTCCCAGTTGATCGTAGGAGCTAAACATACTTTTTCTAGATGAGTAGCTATAGATGGAATAGGAACCCACAAATTCCATTTCTTTCCAAATAAAATTTGATTCCAATTATAAATCCACGCTCTTTTGACAAACTCAAATAACCATTCATTATCTTTCTTTAAGTAAAATTTGTATATTTCTAATGGATTGAATATTTTAGCTTTTGTCAAGCTCAACCAGTTTGAAGAATCTAAACTTCCCATAGCATATTTGTTAAATATATTTTTAGTATCAATTAAATTACTTCTAGTAGTAATAAAAGTATGGCAAGTAGAATTAGCTGTTCTCCAATGCTTGTTACCAAAAATTTTTATTTTATATTTATGAGCGTGTAAATCTGTTATATAATAATCTAAATGATCGTAAGGAGAAACAAAATCAACATCTTCATTTTCTTGTAAAAAATTAATCATTTTTTCAAATGCTGTATCAAGATAAAAGTAATCATCTTCAGCTAAGTATACTATTTCTGATAAATTTTGTTCTGATAATATTTTTAATTGTAACCCAAGAGTGCCTCCATCTCCAATTCCGTTCAATTCAATAAATTCTAAATCTTTAGAAGCGAAATATTTTCTAAATAAATCTTTATATTCTGGTGGGCAAGCATCTAACAAAACCCACATTTTAAATTTTAGATTGCCCAAGCATTTTCTAAAGGAACTTAAACATAATTCGGCTAATTTATATTTGTTATCAGTAAAAACTATAGGTGTTTTTGACACTTTTGGATATATTCTATAGGCAATTGCTAAGTCATAGCTTGAGTTGTTCATTTTTTTAACTTTCTATCCTGGCTAAATTACATCAGCAAAATTGCGCTCTGTTTTGCGAAAATACCAGATCCCACTAGTGATTAATATCGTAACTAATGCTAGAGAAAGAGTAAATCCCGGCAAGTAAAGTTTGGTATTTCCCAAGATAGCCCAGCGAAAGCCATCAATTACACTTACCATTGGATTTAAAGAATAGAGTAAGCGCCATTGTTGGGGAACGATACTACTACTGAAACCAACTGGTGAGATATATAAACCAAATTGAACGATGAATGGAACTACGTAGCGGAAATCACGGTATTTTACGTTTAAGGCGGCTAACCATAATCCTCCTCCCATTGCTGCGGCAAATGCGATCGCAATAAACATCGGTAACGTCAGAATTCGCCAACTAGGGACAAAATTATACCAAATCATCAATGCTAGCAAGATCATGCCAGCAATCATAAAATCGACAAAACTAACAATTACAGCCGAAGCAGGGACAATTAAGCGCGGAAAATAAACTTTAGAAATCAAGTTAGCATTGCTAATTAAACTGTTACTACATCCAGAAAGGGAGTTAGCAAAAAATTGCCAAGGTAACATTGCCGCAAAAACTAATATGGGATAGGGTACACCTTGGGAAGGTAATTTGGCTAATTGTCCAAATACTACGGTAAATACAATCATTGTTAAAAAAGGTTGTATTAATGCCCAAGCAATACCGATCGTAGTCTGCTTATAACGGACTAATATATCGCGCCATGCCAGGAAATAAAATAATTCCCGATAACTCCAGAGGTCTTTCCAATATTGCTTTTCGGTACGACCTGCTTCGATGATCAACTCTGTTTTAGCTTGAGAACCCATAAATGTAAAGAATTATAAGTAACACTTTTTTCAAGTATAGGCGTGTATTCACTGGGTATGTAGGAAAAGCGATCGCTCTGTTAACCCTAGTTTTACTACCCGATCGTAGTAGTCAGTTCCAGCTACAAATTATTAAGCTCTGTATAGTTTTGCTCCTTTGTTAACCTACTTGCTGTCCGTATCCCACAATAAGATAGCAGAACTGAGCATAAGTTGAGAGAAACTAAACTTATTTTCGTGGCGCAAGCTATTCACCCAGAAAATTATCTCCCTTGACTCCTCTATTAAGTCATCAGAAATTGACACATCTATCTTAAGGTTGATTTTGATTTAGTGGGGATTGAGGATATTTGCATTTAACTTCTATTTCAAAGTTGCTTTCTGCCGAACCTTCTGTTACAAAAGGTATGCCTGCTTTGCCACCCAGTTTGATGCCAAATTTAATTGTGACTTCTTCTATTTCCGCTTCAGTAAAATTTTTGAAGGCTCCTAGCGCAAATTTGGTGTAACTGCGAATCTGATTGTGAACGTCTTGGATGTTGACTGTAGCTATAGGCATTACACCGCGAGTTACAGGTTCATCGTCTTCTCGTTCTGGGATATCGATATCAGTTTTGGACTGGATGTAGAGGTCGTATTCTTGACCATTATCTTTAATTCTCAGGCGTTCTACTTCTGACATGAGTAATTTTGGTAATTTGGTAACTGCTATGTTGGATAGGATACTCTAAAATCCCCGTATCCCAGATCAGGTTTCATGGCTCGATATGCGCTGGTGATTGGTATTGCTAACTATGAGAAGATTAGCCCAAATCTACCCAAAGCTGCGACTGATGCTGAGGCAATTGCCCAAATTCTCGAAAAACAGGGCAATTTTCAGGATGTGGAACGCTTACCAAGACGGTGGATAAAGGAGGAAAACCGTTGGGAAGTGGCGCTGGATAAAAAACTGACGGGGAAAGATTTGGGTGAGGCGCTGAAAGACTTTTTGCTAAAGAAGGCGGAAAACCACGAGGCGCTAATTTATTTTGCCGGACATGGTTTAGAGGTTGCCAGTTGGACGGATGAGAAGAAAGGATTTCTGGCAACTTCAGATTGTAGCAGCGACGGACGCAATGGGATTTTGTTGGATGATTTGAATGTGTTGATTAGCAAGTCAAAATTCAGCAATTTGGTGATTTTGTTAGATTGCTGTCATGCTGGATATGCGCTAGAACGAAAACTTCTGAATGATAGTTTGAAAGCTATTGGGCAAAAAGATTATTACCTGATTACTGCTTGTCGTGAGTTTGAAAAGGCATTGGAAGCTAAGGAACACGGGGTTTTTACGGGGGCAGTTTTGCAGGGATTGGGGGATGATAATGCTGATGAGGATGGGCGAGTTAGTGGCGATCGCCTTTTCGATTTTATCGCATCAGAACTCAAGGGTAGCGGTCAAGAACCGATTCGCATGGGGTGGGGACGATCGATTACTTTAGTTCAATATCTGCCAAAACAGAAGGAAAAAGTTGTTAAGGAAGATTGTCCCTATCAAGGATTAAGGTATTTTGGGGAAGAACAGAAGGAATTCTTTTTTGGACGGGAGAAAGTCATCCAGCTGCTATGGCAAAAGCTGGGACAAGCGAATTTTGTGCCGATAATTGGCGCGTCGGGGAGTGGCAAATCTTCCGTAGTTCGCGCAGGTTTGATTCCTAAATTAAAGGAAAATGGCTGGGAATTGTTAGCGGAACCGATTTTGCCTGGGGTGGAACCGTTGGCGGAATTGAAGCGGGCTTTTAATGGTTGGTTTGATCGATCGCAATTGCCAGAAATCTATTCTCTCATGGAAACGGCTGGTTTACCTGCGGTAATTGAAAGATTACCCGGTTCTAAGCGGTTGTTGTTAGTGGTGGATCAATTTGAAGAGGTGTTTACCCTTCGTTCTTCGGATAAAGATGAACAGACACGCCGATTTATTGAATTGCTCACCAAGGTAGCAGAAATTCCCGATTCGCGGTTGGCAATTGTGACGACAATGCGGGCGGATTTTCTGGAATATTGTTTGAGTTATGAGTCGCTGACTCGGTTGATTCAAAATCAAGCGGTGTATATGCCGCCTTTGTTGGGGGCAGAATTAGAAGAGGCAATCGCAAAACCTGCTAATCTTCAAGGTTATCATCTGGAAACTGGTTTGCTGGGAGCGATTTTGGATGAAGTGGGGAAGGAGAAAGACTGTTTACCTTTGTTGCAGTTTGCGCTGACGGAACTTTGGGAAAAACGTGATAACCAAAAGCATCAGCTAACTTTAGAACAGTATCAAGTGCTGGGGGGAGTAACTGGGGCGCTGAACCGTCACGCGGAAAAGGTTTATAGATATAAGGATTTTCAGAAAGATTTGCCGCAGTTGGAGAGAACGGCGGAAGAACAGGAATGGATAAAGCGGATATTTTTAAGGTTGGTGCGAACGGGTGAGGGGGAGAAGGATACTAGGCAAAGGCAACCGAAAGCTAAATTGTTGGGTATTGCTAAGGATAATTTAGCGGATGGGAAAGTTATTAATGATGTTTTAGATGAGTTGATTTGCGGACGATTGTTAGTCACTGGTAAAGAAAATCAGCAAGAAGAAGCTTGGATTGATTTAGCACATGAAGCTTTAATAGAAGGATGGTTAAAATTTACACAATGGCGTGAAAAAAATCGAGAACTACGTCGATTAGTTACCAAAATTGATGATGCTTATCGTGAATGGAAGAACAATCAGAAAGATGAAAAGTTCTTGATAATGGGGGGACTTTTAGTTCATATACGAAAGCGATGGTCAGAAATTGAACCCTATTTAGATTCTTTAAGTAAAGAATTTTATAAGAAAAGCGATGCTAAAGAAAAAGCTGATGTTAGTGTTTTACAGCGAGTGGCAAAAATTATAGATAAGTTATTTAATCAGTCAGAGGATGCTAGAGAACAAATAAATAAAGATATCTTATCTTGGGTGAGTAATATAATAAATGAGCAATGGGGAGGACAGCCAGAAAATACTTCCTATCAGCTACAAGGTAGGGCAGATGAATTTTTTACTATGAGAAGGAGAGTAATTATAGAAGAAGTAATAGAACCTGGTAAAATTGGACGAGTCCGTTTTATGAATTCATACTGGAATGCCCAGTGTTTACAAGAAATTGCTTTGCTTCCTGGCGATAGTGCTTTCGTAGTTGGAAGAAAAGGTATTACCCTATTAGTTGAGCCAGTGGATGAAACAAAATCAAAAGTTTAATTAACTATTCATCTACACAGAAGTCGAATCGAAGAACAAAAAGCAGCCTGCGAAGTCTGCAAAAAATATGTTTGGAGCAAAAATAATCCAGTTCAATAAGTTTTCTCTCAACCATCAACCTCAGAATCTCATCGATGAGTCTTTGAAACTTTCAAACGAGCCTTTTAACCTCATCGATGAAGAAAAAAGCCTCGTCAACGAATAAATTTTCTTCACCAGCGGCACTCGAAACTTCAATAATTATCTAAGGTATTCAGTCATAGCAATATTACATATTAAAGCTTTCCTATAGAACGAGAGCAAAAATCTGCTGTGGCGATAAATTGAACTGAGGAAAAGTTGGAGAACTAATCACAGTATTTCCCGTAAATCGATTCATCTGATATTCCCCATCCTCCAAATTACAAACAAAAAATGTAGGTTTTTTCGGGTTGCCGATGAACTTTTTCGGCCCTAATGCTGCATAATCAACAATCCAATATTCCTCAATACCCATCTCCTCATAATCTCGAAGTTTATTATAGTAATCGTCACGCCAATTAGTAGAAACAACTTCAACAATTAATTTAACTGAATCAGGATTTTGGATAATCGATTCGCTTTCCCATCGCGGTTCAGCTTCCAGAACTTCTTGGTTTAAAACAATAATATCCGGCTCATAACCGGATTGTTCCCGTTTTGGTTTAACAATCGATTCTCTAGGAATAGTCCAAATGCCGCCTTTGCCCATCTGCCTGATAATTATTAATAGTTGCTCGATTAGGGAACCTGTTAGATTTGAATGTTTTCCCTTTGGCTTGGGCATTTCAATAATTACTCCCTCATGCAGTTCGTACCGGACTTCTGAGTTTTCGGGATACCAGCTTATAAATTCATCAAAGCTGTATAATTTGAGTTCAGCTTGAGATTGAGTCATTTTTTTTAGATAATTTTGAGCCTTTGTAAAATTATTTTTTGCCAATTTTGCCTACACTATCTCCTATTATGTTTTAGCTTATTAAACTCAAATCTTGCAGAAGGGGAGATAGAAGCTCCCAAATCTCGTTGCCAGGTTCAACCTGGCAACGAAAGACAGAGGATCTGCCTCTTGGGACAATATTTGAGTTAAACTTAACCTATTAATTTTAAGATGATAATCACCTATAAATGCCAGATAAAATAAAAGATATTAAACCCAGCCAACCCAACAAATTAAACGGCTATGGTACAACAACTCCCCACCGAAACTACCCCAGAAATCATTTACCCAGACAGCGACGGACAACCAATGTCAGACAATACCAAACAATTTCGCTGGATCGTTGTAATTAAAGAAAATCTCGAAATTTTGTTTGCCAATAATGATGATGTATTCGTTGCTGGAGATCTGCTTTGGTATCCCGTCGAAGGAAATAATAAACTTCGTCAAGCGCCTGATGCAATGGTAGTCTTTGGTAGACCAAAAGGTGACAGAGGTTCCTACAAACAATGGACAGAAAACAACATTCCTCCCCAAGTGGTTTTTGAAATCCTTTCTCCAGGAAATCGTACTGGAAAAATGTTACAAAAAGCGATATTTTATCAACGCTATGGAGTAGAAGAATATTACATTTATGATCCTGATGATATAGAATTAACAGGCTTTCTCCGTTCTGGCGATTTGTTAGAACCAATTGAACAAATTAACGGTTGGGTAAGTCCTCTTTTAGGGATTCGATTTGAACTAAAAGAAGATACTCTCTTAATTTATCGCCCCGATGGACAAAAGTTTCTTACTCCTGTGGAGTTGGATCGATTGCGAGAAGTGGAAAGGCAAAGGGCGGAACAAGAAAGGCAAAGAGCAGAACAAGAAAGGCAAAGGGCGGAAAATGCGATCGCCCAACTCGAACAAGAACAACAGCGTTACCAAGCTTTAATCGAAAAACTGCGCCAACAAGGAATTGACCCAGAACAGTTATAATTAAACGGGAAAATTCTGCTTTTCTCTTTTGTAAACAACTATGTCTACTCAAACAGATTCGCCATCTCTCGCCAATTTAACAGAAATTAGCTATCTCGATGAAAATGGCCAATTACCGACAAGTTTATCGGGTAAAATAGGGGTTTATGCAATTTTTGATCGAGCAAAAACTCTCCAATTTGTCGGTTACTCTCGCGATGTTTATCTCAGTTTAAAACAGCATCTTGTTCGTCAACCAGAAAGTTGTTATTGGTTAAAAGTCCAAACAATTGAAAAGCCTAATCGAACCATCCTCGAAAATACTATGAATTCTTGGATTGCGGAAAATGCTACAACTCCGGTTGGTAATGATGCAGACAAAGTAAAATGGACAGAAGCTATTGATGTTAAACCATTAATGACAGCAGAAGAAAAACAGAATTATGAAAAAGTCGCAGGTGAAGAATTAGCACAATCTAAAGTTTTAAAGAATATCGCCCGCAGAGTAGAAGCAGAAATTTTAGAAACTCTCAAATCTCGCGGTTGTCAAGAGGAAATTCGTTTTAATCCCAAGTTAAAAGATAACGGTTTGCTTGATTTGAAGTAGGGAGCGGGGGCTGGGTACTGGGGACTAGGGACTGGGCAATATTATTGCTTTGATTAAAAAACAGAGAAAAAGTTTCTTGTTCCCTTTTTAGAGATTTACTATATCTGGGGTTTTAAATCTAAAGTTAGAGTAAAGAAGCACAGAAGATTGCTAAAAATAAATCAATTAAAGTAAGTAAATTACAATTATGTCAACGTTTTTAAACAATCGTTATCAAATTATTCAATCGCTGGCTACTGGCGGATTTGGTCATACTTTTTTAGCAGAAGATACTCATTTACCTTCCCGCCGCCGCTGCGTAATCAAGCAACTTAAACCGATCGCACAAAACGCCCAAGTCTATCAGTTCACTAAACAGCGTTTCCAGCGAGAAGCAACTATTTTAGAGAAATTGGGCGCATCTCACGATCGAATTCCGCAGTTATACGCTTACTTTGAAGAAAATCAAGAGTTTTATTTAGTTCAAGAATTCATTGAGGGAGAAACTTTAACCGAAAAAATCCAAAAAGACGGGAAATTAAGCGATCGCACTGTCCAAAAAATCCTCATCGATCTTCTGCCAGTCCTCGATTTTATTCATAGTCAAGGCATTATTCATCGAGATATTAAACCAGAGAATATAATTTTGCGTCAACGGGATAACAAACCTGTATTAATTGATTTTGGCGCACTCAAAGAAACTATGATGACAACGATAAATTCTCAAGGCAATCCAACTAACTCAATGGTAATTGGAACGCCGGGATTTATGTCTGTTGAACAAGCAGCTGGTAAACCAATTTATTCTAGTGATTTGTATAGTTTAGGGCTAACAATTATCTATTTGCTGACGGGAAAATTGCCGCAAGAATTACCAATCGATCCCAAAACAAATGAGCTTATTTGGCATCACTATGCAGCAAATATTAATCCCAATTTAGCAGCAGTTTTGGATCGATCGATCAAATCCCATCCCAGCGATCGCTATTCTACCGCCCGTCAAATGCTCGATGCCTTACAAACTTCCCCCACCCCCGTTAATCCCAACAATCTTTCCCAACAAGCAACTGTAGCAGTTTCCCCCGGCAGGGCATCTAAACAAACTGTGCCATTGCCCAATACTTCCTCTGGTTGGGGAACAGGGGCGAAAGTGGCGATCGCAGCAGCTATACTCGCAGCATCTATTCTCGGCATTGTACTAGCAAAATCTCGCGCTCCAGAAGTAAGCAGGGGAGCAGGGGAGCAG
>NZ_JADEWG010000079.1 GCF_015207735.1 [Phormidium] sp. LEGE 05292 | reverse complement strand
CCCTTGTCCCCTTGTCTCCCCTGCCCCCCTGCCCACTCACGGGAACAGGATAATTTACTATTGCGTCTTGGCTTTGGCATTATCAGAATTATGGTTGAGAGTAAATGAGGTGATGAGAGAGATGTTTTCTACTGGTAAGAAAAATTTTTCTGTTAGCGGGTTATCATCTTGGAAGTGTCGATCGCTCATCGGTTCGCTGGTAATGACTCTCAGCTTGTCGATAAATTTGGCGATGGCGGGAGATCCTTTCCGCACCAATAATCCCAAACCGATAGGGGAAAAAACTGAGGCAGCTTTTAACGCTGTGTTTCGCGAGGGCAATTACAAAGCAGCAACAGAGATTTATTTGCCGGAAGCAGAAGCGCAAGAACCTAATGAACCACTGATTTATGCGATGAAAGCTTCTATGGTTTACACTGATTGGCAAAGCGATAAGAAAAATCAGGCTTTGTCCGACTCTTTTAAATCTTACGCTAACAAAACCCGTGAAACTGCGGAAAAATTAAAGGCGACCGATCCTTTACGTGGTAATCTTTACGTAGCTGTTGGTGATGGTTTGGATGCGGCTGCGGTAATTACGGAAAAGGGAACGCTCAGCGGTGCGAGTCAAGCTTTAGGTAAATTACAGGATGTTTATCGTAGTTTGGATGAGGCGGAAAAGATCGCACCCGAAGATCCAGAGTTTAATTTGCTCAAAGGTTGGTTAGATTTACTAATTTCGGTAAATTTGCCCTTTTCTAATCCTGAATTGGCAATCAAACGTTTGGAAAAAGCGGCTCCTAGTTATTTAGCTTATCGCGGAATTGCTGTGGGTCGTCGGGATTTGAAACAATATCAGCAAGCACAGGAATATGTCGATCGCGCTTTGCAGGAAACACCCAACAATCCAGAGTTAAACTATTTAAAGGCACAAATTTTAGTCGATGCCAAGCAAGACCAAGAAGCGCAAAAATATTTTCAGTTAGCTTTGGCTAACTCGGAAAAATTACCTAAA
Organism: [Phormidium] sp. LEGE 05292; assembly: GCF_015207735.1. Classification (GTDB taxonomy): domain Bacteria; phylum Cyanobacteriota; class Cyanobacteriia; order Cyanobacteriales; family Aerosakkonemataceae; genus Floridanema. Next base: position 30,384 of record NZ_JADEWG010000079.1, on the reverse strand, counting down.
GAAATGGTGGCGCAAATTGTCCGCGAACAATGCAAAAGTCAAAATACTATCGATCGCGATCGACAAAACAAACGCAATTGTAGCGCGATGCGAAATCAGGTCAGAGCAATAGCAGGAAAATGGGGGCCAAGTGTGAGTCAATTACCAAAATTAGATTAGTTGAGATTGCAGAGATGAAAATAGAGTTTCGCGAGTTTGACCCTTTTGATTTATGGATTTGGTTACAGTTCTCTACTGTTCCTAGTCCCAAGGAAAAACAGTATATTGAAGAACTTTTTGATTCCTGGTTTTTGTTGGGAAAATTAGGCGGTTTTAATGCCGAAAATTTGCAAGTGCAAGAGACTGGGATAGACATCAGTTACATGGAGTATGACCAAGATGCTGCTGATGAAAGTTTCATGGCTTTGATGCACAATATGAGTGAGGTGGAATATCAGGGAATTTGGGCGCGTTGCTGGTTTGATTTGGGTACTAGTGATGCGATCGCTCTCGATGTTTTAATCAATGCTCTGCAACAATTGAGTAAGGAGTATGTCACCATTGAAACTTTGTTTATTGGAGGCGAAAATAAAGATTGGCCTGTCACTAGACAGCGGGAAGCTAGTGTTTACGATAACTAATTAAATTTATGCTCAAAGAGGGTAAAATTCGGGTTTTAGCTTTGGGGATAATTCGTGACGATCGCGACCGCGTTTTTCTCTCCCAAGGATTTGACCCAGAAACAGAAGAAAATTTCTACCGTGCTATGGGTGGCGGTGTCGAATTTGGCGAAACTAGCAAAGAAACCTTAAAGCGCGAATTCTATGAAGAAATCCAGGCAGAATTAACCAATATCAAGTATTTGGGTTGTTTGGAAAGTATTTTTAATTTCAAGGGGAAGCAGGGTCACGAAATCTTATTTATCTATGAATGCGATTTTGTTGACCCTAATTTTTACCATGTGGAAAGTATCAATTTTAATGAAAAAGAACGCCAAAAAACAGCTCTTTGGGTAGAAATTGAAAAGTTTAGGTCAGGAAAATTCAAGCTAGTTCCCGAAGGATTTTTAACTTATTTATGAAATGGATTTTAGGATAAACAATGATTAACCAAGTCAAAAAACTATTTGGAATTGAACCGAAATCTACTACTAATACTGAGACAAAAAATCTGTTTTCTGTAGATTGGGTAATTCCCCGAAAATTAGCAATTGGTAGATTACCTCAAGCAGGTGATGGCGAACAATTGCTCAAAGCCAATATTAAAACGGTGCTGTCCCTTTGTGCTGAACAAGAAGGAGTTTTACCACAGGAAATTACCCAAAATTTTCAATGTTTCCGTGTGGTTTTACCCGATCGGCATTACACAACAGAAATGACAGCAGAACAGTTAGCTGAAGCTGTCAATATAGTTCACGAAAGTATCCAAAAAAATTCCCCTATTTTCGTTCATTGTTTAGCCGGAATTGAGCGTTCCCCAACAGTTTGCATTGCCTATCTATGTAAGTACCACAAAATGGAACTTTGGGAAGCCGCTAACTGGCTAAAACAAGTCCATTCTAGCTCGCTTCCTAATGATTCAGGATTACGGGCTATTCGGGAATTACTTCAGCAAAAATAGCAAGCTGAGGAAAGTCTTACCCTTGTGAAAATACAAAGTTAACCTGAATAAATTTTGTATCTTAGGAGAAGGATTTAAAAAAAATTTCCTATTTTCTTAATTCAAGACAGCTTAATTTGGCTAACTAAATAACCGAATTAAGCTTCTCTGGGAACTTCAGCTGGTAAATTTTCATTGATAAATTTTTCCACTACTTGTTGTAACTGATTGGCATCAAACGGTTTAGTTAAATATTCCGTAGCACCTGCTAAACGACCTTGAACTTTATCAAAAAGTTTGTCTCTTGCCGTCAACATAATTATTGGTAAATCGCGGAATTGCGGTAAATTACGTACTGTTCGGCAAAATTCTAACCCATCGATTCCAGGCATTGAGACATCCAGTAATAATACGGAAATTTTTTCATGATAAATTAGTGCTAAAGCATCAACTGCATTACTAGCTACTATTACCCGATAATCCCGCCCTAAAGCTCTTTTTATCATTTCTTGCATGACGACGCTATCATCCACCGTCAGCACTGTTGAAACATGACCTAAATTTGAAGACATACCCTATATCTCCCGTCTTCCAGTTGATGGTTACACCACAACTTTAACTTGTTTCCCACGCAAACATTAACATTATTTCATATACAATTGTAGTTGATTAATTAATAGGACTACAATAGAGATAAATAATAAAAAAATAAAGTATAAACTTTTGTAAATTCACCTAAAGAAAGATTAATTTTGGTTTAAATTAATCGGCAAAGTTCTTAAAATAATTTTAAGAAACCGAATGATATTAGTAGATTTCTTGATGAGTATCATAATGAATAAACAAATTTGGTTAATTTATGCAAAGAAAAAATATTAATATGGGAAACTTAGCAAAAGTTTCTCCGTGTAAAACTTTTGTAGAACGTTAGTGTAAAAAAAATATAAAACCAGTTAGGGAACGATCGCGTAATAAAAGTCAAAAAATTTGAGCAGGGCTTTCCATACTAATCAACAAATAGGTTAATTTTTATACATAAAGGGGGCTGAAAATATGAAAGCATTGTCAGGAAGTCGGACAGGACTGAAACTCTATCATTTGAGCCTGAAGCAATGTGAAATTAATAATAACTCTGAGGCTGATTTCGACGACCTGACTAGTCTAGCAGCTCACATTTGCCAAACTCCAATTGCTGCGATCAGGTTGTTTCAGGGTGAAAAACTTTTACTTAAATCAAAATCGGGTTTAAGTATAAATGAAGTCCAACAATGTGAAGATTTTTGCACTTTTACCAGCTGTCAAACTGACATAGTAGTTATTCCAGATACTCTGACCGATCGAAGGTTTGCCCTGCATCGAGCAGTACAGCTAAATCCCAAAATTAGATTTTATGCTGCTGTTCCCCTAGTGACAACTCAAGGGTTAATTTTGGGTACTTTATCTGTAATGGATTATGTACCGCGAGAAATTTCTTGGCAAGTGTACCAAGCATTTCAAGTTTTAGGTCGTCAGGTTGTAAGTAAACTTGAGTTACGTAATCAATTGTCCCTCCAAGGTCATCAATTAATCAAGGTTAAATCAATGCCGTCACAAGCGCCTTGGGATGTAGAGAAAATATTTGAAAGCATTACAGATGCTGTGATTGCCCTGGATCGTCAGTGGCAAATTACCTATTTAAACTCAAGAGCCGAGCAGATTTTTCCTCACTCTCAAGGAGAGTTAGTGGGCAAAAACTTTTGGTGTGAGTTTCCCGGAGTAGGTGATTCTAATTTATTTACAGAATGCCAGAGGGTAGTATCACAAAATGTGACTGCTCATTTTGAAGAGTTTTACTTACCGCTAGGTATTTGGTTAGAAGTGAGAGTTTGTCCTTATGATGATGGATTAATTATTTATTTACGGGATGTGACAGCAAGGAAACAAGCCGAAGTGATGTTAATGGAGCGATCGCGCCTCTCAGTTTTTAGCGCCGAAATTGGCATCACATTAGGACAGGGTGGTAATTTAACTGAAATCCTCAACCGGTGCACGCAAATTATGGTAGATCATCTGGATGCTGCTAGTGCTTGCATTTGGACAATTAACCCAGGAGCAGAAAATTTGCAATTGCAAGCAGTTGCTTTTGCTGTTAATTGTGCTTTTCCGCAGTCGGGAAAAGAATGTTTTACAGGAGAAAGGGAAGAACTACAAACTTGTAATTGGCTACATCCAGATAGTTCAATTGTTGATTTTATAACTCAAAGTCACCAACCTTACTTAAATAATAAAATTCAAACTCAAGACCAGCTAGGTGTGAAATTATGGCTGCAAAAAATGGGTACTTGTAGTTGTGCCTTGTTGAAAGCTTTTGCAGCTTATCCTTTAATTGTGGAAAACCGTTTAGTGGGGGTAATGGCGCTTTCTAGTCGCCAAATTTTCAGCGAAGAAGCACATAGTATGTTGGAGTGGATGGCTAATGCTATTGCTGTGGCGATCGATCGCACTTGGGCGCGATCGGAACTGCTTTCCCGCCGCGAAAGTTTGCTGTTTAGATTAGCTAGCCAAATTCGTAATTCCTTAGATTTAGATACAATTTTGGGAATTGCAGTGCATGAAATTCGCAGTTTATTACAAATCGATCGCTGTCATTTCCTCTGGTGTTGGCCTCACCCAGAAAAACCAAGTTTAACTGTCACTCATGAAGCTTGCCATCCTGATTTATCTAGTTCATTAGGTGATTATCCTAGCGAAAAAGTCACCAATTTAGTGAAAAAGATTTTGAATTTAGAAGCAATTCGAGTTGATAATATTCATAAGGAAACTAATTTAGATGAGCAAACGCGATCGCTATTAAATAGTTTGGCTATTACTTCCCAATTATTGATACCTTTACAAACCCATTCTGGTCAATTAGGTGCAGTAGTATGCAGCCATTGTAGTGGCGCTAGACCTTGGAGTAATAGCGAAGTTGAATTACTTAAAGCGGTGGTGGATCAATTGGCGATCGCGATCGATCAAGCCGAACTTTTTGCCCAAACTCGCGCCGCCGCTTTTGCTGCCCAAAGTCAAGCCCAACAACTCAGTCACGCTTTACAAAATCTCAAACAAACCGAAGCCCAGCTAGTACATACAGAGAAAATGTCCAGCTTAGGGCAAATGGTAGCAGGTATTGCCCATGAAATTAACAATCCCGTTAACTTTATTTACGGCAACTTAGACCATGCCAATGGTTATATTGCCGACCTCTTAGGACTGCTACATTTATATCAACAGTATTATCCAAATCCTGTCCCAGAAATTATCGAAGAAGCGGAAAAAATAGACTTGGAATTTCTCAAAGAAGATTTGCCAAAATTATTAGCTTCTATGCAAGTAGGTACAGAACGGATTCGGCAAATTGTTTTATCTTTAAGAAACTTTTCTCGTTTAGATGAAGCAGAAAAGAAACCTGTAAATCTTCACGAAGGAATTGATAATACCCTACTAATTTTACAAAGTCGTCTCAAAGGCGGGCAAGGTAAACCAGAAATTCAAGTAATCAAAGAATATGGCAATGTCCCTTCTATAGAATGCTATGCAGGACAACTGAATCAAGTGTTCATGAACATTATCAGCAATGCGATCGATGCTTTGGAAAATGTACCAGAACCACGAAAAATTACTATTCGCACCTCAGTATTTAAACATCGTTCTGAAAGTCATTTGTTAGCAGGTGAAAAAGCTTTGTCCAGTCGTGATTCTTTATCAGAATGTAATGATAATTTCCAGATAGTAGTAGTGAGTATTACTGATAATGGGCCAGGAATGACAGAAGAGGTTAGAAAACGTTTATTCGATCCATTTTTTACTACTAAACCTGTAGGTAAAGGCACAGGTTTAGGGTTATCAATTAGCTACCAAATTGTTGCCGAAAAACATGGTGGTCAATTGAGATGTAATTCTGAACCTGGTAAGGGAGCAGAATTTGTGTTAGAAATTCCAGTATTTATTAGTGAGTAACAATTAATACAAACATATCCAAAGTGTTTGAGAGAAAATAGTCATGAGTTAAGAATTCTTAAATTTTATTAGGTTTTATAACTCCTTTATCAAAGCGATCGTACACCCATATATTATGACGAAAAGTGTAACGATCCGCTGTTAAGACGAAGCTTTATCTTTTAGCCCGAAAGCGTTTTTGTCAAGGGTCTAGACTGCAAAAATTTCCATTTAAATGCGCGTTAACTTACTACAAAACCATTGGGTATTTTACTTTGCACAAAAGAAATTTTATAGAAGAAAATATTGATTGACAGTATCGTAGGTCGAGGATAAGAAAATGATGGACAACTTAAATAAACTGTTAGGCAAATACCGTTTAACAGAAGCACTTTACGCTGGTGAACGCACCCTTGTTTATCGAGGAGTGTCAGAAGCCGAAAATACAGAATCCCGACCTGTAGTGTTAAAATTACTACGCCAAGAGTATCCCACATTCAATGACTTACTCCAGTTTCGCAATCAATATACGATCGCTAAAAATCTCAATATTTCAGGAATTGTCCGTCCCTACAGTCTAGAGACTTATCAAAACGGTTATGTTTTAGTCATGGAAGATTATGGCGGAATTTCCCTGCGAAATTATGCTAAAAGTAAAACTCTTTCCCTGCTAGAAGCGTTGGAAATTGCTCAACAACTGGCGACTATTTTACACGAAATTCATGGTCATAGAGTTATTCATAAAGATATTAAACCTGCAAATATATTAATTAATCCCGGCACAAACCAAGTCAAATTAATTGACTTTAGTATTGCTTCACTGCTACCAAAAGAAACCCAAGAAATCAAAAATCCTCATCAATTGGAAGGAACATTAACTTATTTAGCACCCGAACAAACCGGACGGATGAATCGAGGAATTGATTATCGGGCTGATTTCTACGCCTTGGGGGTAACTCTATTTGAATTATTAACGGGAAAATTACCTTTTGAGTGCCAAGAAGTAATGGAATTGTTGCATTGTCATCTAGCACAAGAACCCCCGAAAATTCACTATCTCAACTCTCGAATTCCCCCGATGGTATCGGCAATTGTGAATAAATTAATGGCGAAAAACGCTGAAGAGCGTTATCAGAGTGCTTTGGGATTAAAGTATGATTTAGAAATTTGTGTAAGCCAGTTAAAATCAACAGGTCAAATCGTCGAGTTCCCACTGGCACAAAGAGATATATCTGATAAATTTATCATTCCCGAAAAACTCTATGGACGGGAACAGGAAGTAAAGCTTCTCTTAGAAGCATTCGAGAATCGCGTTGCCAATGGCACAGCCGAGATGATGCTGGTGGCGGGCTTTTCCGGGATTGGGAAAACTGCTGTAATTAATGAAGTTCATAAACCGATTACTCGCCAGCAAGGGTATTTTATCAAAGGGAAGTTTGACCAATTTAATCGCAATATTCCCTTCTCAGCTTTCCTGCAAGCTTTGCGCGATTTAATGGGACAATTGTTGTCTGAATCTGACGCACAATTGGCAAAATGGCGCAGCAAAATTTTGGCAGCAGTCGGAGAGAATGGTCAAGTTTTAATTGAGGTGATTCCTGAATTAGAAACAATTATTGGTAAACAACCTTCTGCACCGGAATTGTCAGGAACGGCAGTACAAAATCGGTTTAACTTATTGTTTCAAAAGTTTATCGGAGTGTTGGCAACTCCAGAACATCCATTAGTGATGTTTCTTGATGATTTGCAGTGGGCTGATTCGGCTTCGCTTCAGTTAGTTAAACTGTTGATGGAAGACCAAAGTTATCTACTATTGTTGGGGGCTTACCGAGACAATGAAGTACAAGCTGCCCATCCCTTAATTTTGACAGTAGAAGCTCTCAAAAAAGCTGGGAAAACAGTTAATACAATTACCCTCGTACCTTTAAATTTTTCTGATACGAATCAATTAGTAGCTGATACCTTGCTTTGCTCAACCGATCGATCGCATCCCCTCACCGAATTAATCGATCGCAAAACCAAAGGCAATCCCTTTTTCACCACGCAATTTCTCAAAGCATTATACGAAGATGGGCAGATTACATTTAATCGCGAACAAGGTTACTGGGAGTGTGATATTGCTCAAATCAATGCGTTATCCCTCACCCAGGATGTGGTGGAATTTATGGCGACTCAGTTACAAAAATTACCCAGCACCACTCAGGAAGTTCTCAAATTAGCAGCTTGTATTGGCAATCAGTTTGATTTGGATACATTGGCAATTATTTCCGAACAATCTCCAACTATTGCTGCTACAGCCTTATGGAAAGCGTTGCAAGAAGGGTTGATTTTGCCAACCAGCCAAACTTATAAATTCTTTCAGGTAGAGGGGGATGTAGGGGAACACAGGATAAGAGGACAAGGGGACAAGGGGACAAGGGGACAAGGGGAAGTTCATGAATTGCCCCTACTCGATCGATCTGTGAATTTGACTTATCGATTTTTGCACGACCGCGTACAACAAGCAGCTTACTCTTTAATTCCTGAAGACCAAAAGCTAGCAACCCATTTGGCGATCGGTCAATTATTGTACGCCAGTACGCCGGAAACCGAGCTAGAGACGAATATCTTTGAAATTGTCAATCACTTCAATACAAGCATCGATCTGATTACCGAAGCCGATCGCAAACATCAGTTAGCCCAACTGAATTTAATAGCGGGACGAAAAGCCAAAGCCACGATCGCCTATCATGCAGCGGTCAACTACTTTACCCAAGGGATTGATTTACTGCCTACTGATGCCTGGATAAGAGACTACCAATTCACCCTAACTCTACATCACGAGCGTTTGGAAGCAGCTTGTTTAAATACAGACTTCGACAAACTGAGAGCTTGGGGTGAAGAGGTGTTACAATTTGCCACTTCCTTGCTCGATACTATCAAAGTCTACGAAACCCGAATGACGGTATTGCGAGCGCAAGGTAAATCCGAGGAAATCATTGAGACGGGATTAGAAGTGCTGAAATTGCTGGGTGTGGCATTTCCCGAACAACCGACTTTGGCAGATATTGGCGTAGTAGCAGAGCAAACTCGACTACTTTGGCAAGAACGATCGCCCCTCAGTTTGCTGGATTTGCCCGTGATGAGCGATCCCTATCAACAGGCAGCCATGCAAATCTTGACGAGATTGGTCGGACCGAGTTATATCGCAGCACCGACATTACTACCACTTTTAGTCTTCAAACAAATAGAACTATCGATTAAATTTGGGAATTCGCCTGTTTCGATCGTCTCTTATGCTGACTACGGATTGATTCTCTGTAGTGTGGGCGATCTGGATGCTGGGTATGGATTCGGACAACTTTCCTTAAATTTACTGGAAAAACTCCAGGCAACCTCATTTAAAAGCAGAGCTTACTATATAGTCAACTGCTACATTCGGCATTGGAAAGAACCTCTGAATCTTACGCTTCCATTCCTGCTCGAAGGCTACCAGGCTGGACTTGAAACCGGGGATTGGGATCTCTTAGGATTGAACTCAATCACATATACTCAGCACAGTTATTGGAGTGGTCGAGAATTGAGCGAGTTGGCTGAAGAAATGGAGGTTTACGGGCAAGCGATCGACCAACTCAAACAGGAACTAACCTTGCAATATCATCAGTGTTACCAGCAAACGATTCTGAACTTACTGGGACAATCTGAAGTTCCCTACAATTTACAGGGTAAAGTCTTCAATGCCAGTTCAGTGTTGACTCACTGGCAAAAGACGAATAATCAGATGGGATTATTTCATCTTTTTCTCAATCAAGCAATTCTCTCCTATCTGTTTGGACAATACGAACAAGCCGCCACACAATCTGCCGCAGCAGAACAATATAAAGATGGTGGTATTGGTCAGTTCGTAATAGCGATCCATGTTTTTTATGATGCTTTAATTCATCTGGCACGCTACAAAAATGTTTCTCCCGAACAGCAGTCTGCCATCAGAGAACAAGTCAATGACGATTTAGCCAAACTTCAAAATTGGGCAAGTTATGCTCCTTTTAATCATCAACATCGCTCCTTCTTCGTAGAAGCAGAAATGGAGCGAATTTGGGGAAAAAAAGCGGAGGCAATTGATTTGTACGATCGCGCCATTACAGTTGCGAAAAAGAACGGATATGTCCAAGAAGAAGCCCTCGGAAATGAACTTGCTGCCAAATTCTACCTGGAATGGGGTAAAGAAAAAGTTGCCGCAGGTTATATGCAAGAAGCTTATTACTGCTATGCCCGCTGGGGCGCTTTAGCCAAAATCAATGACCTAGAAAAACACTATCCTGAGTTACTCAAACCGATTTTACTGCAACAACAAATCAGTCTCAATTCTTTAAACACGATCCTTGGACGCACAATTCATTCATCTACCCAAACATCTAGTTCTAGCAGTACCGACATTAGTACGGCATTGGATTTCGCTGCAATTCTCAAAGCTTCTCAAGTTTTATCTAGTGAAATTCAACTGGAAAAATTAGTTTCTACTTTAATGCAAGTGGTGATGGAAAATGCTGGAGCGAAAAAGGCGGCTTTGCTGATGTTTAAAGATGGTAGCCTGGAGCTTACGGCAATTGGCACAACCTCCGCAGGTGTTACCCTACCTTTTATCCCTTGTGAAACAAGTGTTGACCTTCCGATCGCCACGATCAACACAGTCAAACGCAACTATAAAACGATTGTTTTGAATGATGCGATCGCCCAAAATGATTTTATGGCTGACCCCTATTTAATTCAGCAACAGCCGAAAAGTGTGCTGTGTGCGCCGATTTTAAATCAAGGTAAATTAGTTGGGTTACTGTATCTGGAAAACAAATTGACAGCTGGCGTATTTACAGCGGAACGCCTAGAAGTTGTGCAACTCTTATGCTCTCAAGCTGCCATTTCTTTAGAAAATGCCCGTCTTTATCAAGAATTACAAGCTTACTCTCGACAGTTAGAACAATCGTTGGAAAAATTACGAGTCAGTGAAGCTCGCTTTCAAAAATTAGCAGATAATATTCCGGGATTGATTTATCAAATACAAATTAAATCCGATGGATCGGCTTCAACGCCTTATGTTAGTTCTGGGTGTCAAACGCTTTATGAAGTAACCGCAGAAGAGTTGATCTCTGGGAAATATAGCTTCCGTGATTTTGAACATCCTGACGATAGCGCACAGGCGTTGCAAGTCGCTGTCGAGTCCGCTCAAAATCTGACTCCCTTTCGACATGAGTGGCGTATTGTTACCAAGAATGGAACTGTTAAATGGGTTCAAGCAGTTGCTCAACCGGAACGCCAAGAGGACGGAGAAATAGTCTGGGATGGCATGATGATCGATATTACCGAACAGCAAGCTGCGCTACACGAACGCAAACGTGCCGAACAAGAACTGGCACAAACAATGCAAGAACTGCAACAAGCTCAATTACTAATTGTTCAAAGCGAAAAAATGTCAGCTTTGGGCAATTTAATTGCAGGTGTGGCTCATGAAATGAATAATCCCCTTGGTTTTATTACTGCCACTCTCCAGCAAACTCAACCTATACTAGCTGATATTACCGAACACCTGAATTTATATCAAGAAACTCTGCCTAATCCCAGCACAGAAATTCTAGACCACGCTGAAGAAATCGAATTAGATTATAACTTAGAAGACTTGCCGAAGATGATTGATGGAATGCTCATGGCTTGCGACAGGTTAAGAAATATTAGCACCAGTTTGAGAACTTTTTCCCGTGCCGATCGAGATTATAAAGTACCGTTTAACATCCACGAAGGGATCGATAGCACAATTCTCATTCTCAAACATCGTCTGAAAGCCAATGAACAACGTCCCGCTATTGAAGTAATCACAGATTATGGGAATTTACCGCCGATCGAGTGTTTTCCGGGGCAGTTAAATCAGGTTTTTATGAATATTCTAGCTAATGCGATCGATGCTTTAGATGAATCAAATATCGGACGAAGTTACACAGAAATTCAGGCAAATCCCAACCAAATTAAAATTATTACTTCAGTGGAAAATCAGCAAGTAAAAATTATTATTGCTGATAATGGTAAAGGAATCACAGAAGAAGTCAAACAAAAAATATTTGACCAATTCTTTACGACTAAAACGGTTGGTAAAGGGACAGGTTTGGGATTAGCGATCGCTCGTCAAATAGTCGAAAAAACTCACGAAGGTCAACTATGTTGTAATTCCGTTGTCAGCGAAGGTACAGAATTTATAATTCACCTTCCTATTTTGTCACCTTGTTTAGATTGAGAAAATGCGATCGCCCTTCTCCTCCTGACTTCTTTAGCGTTCTTCTTGTCATTTTTTCTATCTAAAAAAACATGGGAGGGTGAGATATAGGCTCCTGTTACTAGTTATAGTTAATCATTAAATATTTTTTTTTAAATATATATTTACTCTCTTCCTTTGCTTTATTTGCTATTAAATAAAAAAGCTAGACCGCCTAACCCATGCTTTTTTCAAGCAATTTAGCAGAGAAATCTAAACTTTTTTATCGATTTTAGCTAGCTGGATCAACTGACCAATTCTAATGGGATTAATAGAACTATAGTTCTAGCCTGTTTCGGAGTAAGTATAAATGCCAAATTTTAGTAATCTCAAACTTAGAACACGCATTCTTTTAGGGTATGGGGTTCCGTTATTGCTGACAATTGGCGCAACCTCAGCAGTAATTATTAATGCTCAAGAAGTAGAAGAACAAGGAATAGCAACTGAACGAGGTTGGTTGCTAGTGCGAGATACCGATCGCTTAGAGTTAAAATTACACAAACGACAGTCATTGATTCGCGCCTACTTACTAACAGGTGAAGAACGATTTTTGCAGCGATATGAAAAAAGTGTTAGTGAATATAATCAATACATTAAATCTTTAGAAAAATTAGTGCAATTCTCCACTCCTCAACAGGCACAAAGATTAGAACAATTGAAGATTTTGGGTGAAAAAATTTATCAAACTAACCTGACATTAGCCAGACTAGTTAAAGCAGGTAATTCTAAGGCAGCTGCCAAGTTATTTTCTGTAGGTCAAATATTACCTTTGATTGATAAAGCAACAAAAATACTTCAGGATTTGAATATTACCGAAGATAAGTTGCAAGAGCAACGAGAGAATAAGAGAGCTAATGCTATGCGATCGCTAATGTTAGCAGCGATAGTTGGTACACTTGCAGCTATAATTATGGCAATTATAATTGGTTCTTGGTTGGCTTCTCGAATTACCAAACAAGTAAATGAAATTGCTAATAATATTGCCAGTTCTTCTAGAGAAATTGCAGTTACAGTAGAACAGCAAGAACGAACAGCTATTCGGCAATCTAGCTCTGTTAATGAAACTACAACCACAATGGATCAGTTAAATGTATCTGCACAACAATCTGCACAACAAGCTCAAAGTGCGGCTACAGGCGCTCAACAGGTTTTGTTATTAGCTGGAGAAGGCAATCAAGCAGTAAATCGTACCCTAGAAAATATGTTAATGCTGACTACTCGCATGAATACATTAGCTGAACAAATCTCAGTTTTAAATGAGCAAACTAATCAAATCCGTAGTATTTCTGGATTAGTTGCAGATTTAGCAAATCAAACTAATATGTTAGCATTAAATGCGGCTGTGGAAGCAGTGCGAGCCGGAGAACATGGTAAAGGATTTGGTGTAGTTGCTTCTGAAATTCGCAAACTTGCCGATCAAAGTAAGAAATCAGCTGAGAAAATTAATATGTTAGTTAACGCTGTTCAGTCGTCGCTTAATTCAACAATTATGGTGACAGATGAAAGTACGAAAGCAACTTTTCAAGGTACTAAAATTACTGAACAAACCGCAGAAGTTTTTAATCAAGTAACCAAAGCAATTAATGATGTTGCAGGAAGTGTACAACAAATTTCGCTGAATGCTCAACAACAAGCTATGGCTGTGCAACAGGTGGTAAGTGCGATGAATATTTTAAATATAGCAGCTAGAGATAATGCTAGTGGTATTAGTCAAACTAAGGTAAGTACTCATCAATTAAATGAAGCCGCGCAAAATTTAAAAGCTGTAGTTTAGTACTTATTCGAGTACTATTGAGGTGGTAGCAAAGCGATCGCGTCCCTGATTTTTTGCCATATAAAGTGCTCGATCTGCTGTTTCTACTAAAATTTCTAGGGACTTTTTGGCTACCGGAATTAAACTGGCAACACCCAAACTAATAGTAACGCGATCGCTCACAGCTGATTCAGAATGTGGGATTGATAAATCTCGAATTGCACAACGAATCCGTTCCGCAACTAAGATGGCTCCTTCCTGATTAGTATTTGGTAAAATAACCACAAATTCTTCGCCACCGTAGCGAGCAACCAAATCTGCTGGACGATATACTACCTTTTGAGCGGCTTGGGCTATTTTAACTAAACATTCATCTCCTGTTTGATGTCCGTAGCGATCGTTAAATCGTTTAAAATAATCTACATCAAAGATAATTAAAGATAAAAACTTTTGTTCTCTCAATAATCGCTGCCACTCTTTTTGTAGGTAATCATTAAAGCAACGACGGTTAGCAATTTGTGTGAGAGAATCAATATTAACTAGTTTTTCTAATTTTCGATTTGCTTGTTGCAATTTAGCTTTAGTCAGACGCAATGCTACTTCTGCTTGTTTGCGATCGCTAATATCTTTAATCACTACAATCATGCAATCCTGTCCTTCTAAATTGCAGATTTCTGCCGATATCAAAACAGTTCTGCTTTCTCTTGATTTTAGGTAAACATCAACTTCTAAATTGTCAACACTTCCGTTCGTTTCCAGAAATTTTTTAAACTTTTGACGGTCTGCTAAATTTTTCCATAATCCCAATTCTAAGACAGTGTAACCAATCAATTCTTCACGGGAATAACCGAAAAATTCGAGGCAACGGTTGTTAATTTCTATGATACGTCCTTCAGCAAGAGTGAGAATGGCAATCGGGTCAGGACTGGTGCGAAAAACAGTGGTAAATTTTTCTTTAGAATCAAGAAAAGCAGTTTTAATGCGATCGAACGAATCCCGCAATTGTTCTGCCATTAAGTTAAAAGATTGTGCCAGTTCTCTTAATTCTTTTACTTGGCTTTTGATTGCCAAATATTGCCCTAAATTACCGGATGCCATTGCTTGACTAGCTTGGTTAATTTGGGAGATTCTTTTAGTAATTTGGTTGGCGGTAAATAGTCCTAGTGCGATCGCTACTCCCAAGGCAGCAACACTCAATAAAATTGTGTTACAAGTATTAGCGTTAATCTCTTCCATAAAATCAGATTCTGGAACAATAATTATTATTAGCCAATCCAAACCATACCGATCTTGATAAGGCACAACTCGGATAAACTGCCGTTGTCTTTTGTAAATTAAGTTGAGTTCCTGTACTATTTGCCAACTATCAAACTTACCTAATTTTTTTCCTAACTGTTGAGTAATTTCTCGCATTTTAGCATCTCGGAAGTTCACTGTAGATAATCTTTTTGATTCTCCATTTGCCTGTTTGATATAAGGAATTTCTAAAGTTGATGTGGCAACTAAATCTCCAGAACGTTCAATAATAAATGTTTGTCCAGTAGGTGAAAAATTTAATTGATGCAGAAAGATACTGATATCTGACAGCGAAAAACTGGATGTAAAAATTCCCTGAAATTTTCCATCAGCATGATAAATAGGAACAGATGCTTGCATTCCTAAAATAGACGTTATGCGATAGATAAAAATCGGAGTCCAACTTTGTTTTCCCACTTTTTTCGCATAAGAATACCAGGGAAGTTGACGGAAATTATCAGGGAAGGTATAAACTAATTTTCTAGGATTACCTTGGTTATCAATCAAAAAAAAGTGGCGTTGAGTCAAATTGTTTTTGTTGACTTCCATTAAGTAAATTGTCCCGATAGGCAAGTTTTCTTTAGTCAACTTCTCCGCTTTTTGGCGAAATTCTTCGGTGAGTATGCGTCCATAACCGATCATTTTTCCCCCATCACTCCAAAAGAAGTTATTAGCCAGGGATGGATTCAAGATCATTTGCTGCCATAATTGTTGCCGTAGTTGCTCAAAATTCTCGGTATTGAGACTAAGTTGCTTTACTGCTAAATCGTTTGCTGCGACAACTTGATGGGGAATATGTAGATAATTAGTTAAGCGATCGCTAATCCTTTCTCCCACTTGTTCTATCATCTGATTTGCTAGGTTTTCCACTGCCTTTTGTCCACTTTGAAAAGACAAATAACCTACCAAACTTACTACTCCCACCGTTTGCAGCACAAAGGGCACTACCAGCACTAAACGTAAGGTAATTTTCTTCAAGACATGATTTAACAAACGAGACAGAATATTCAGCATCTTCAAGATACATAAAAGAACAACAGGTCTCTCCTAAATCAGAATCTATCTAAAAAGGATTTTTATCTATTTTGCGATCGCATTTATCATTTAGGGATCTTTTTTAACAAATTCAATGCTACCAATGACAGATTTTACTCACACCGACGTAACTGTGTTAGTAAAAGCACAATTTCATCAATTGATCCCCGAATAAACTGCGTAGGTTGATTTGATTGATTCACCATAATACTAAAAACCAATCTTTCATAATTAGGTGCGTCAACATATCCAGATAATGTCGCTACTCCTGTTAGAGTACCCGTTTTCGCATAAACAATTCCCATCGCTGGAGTATCTTTAAATCTATTTCGTAAAGTTCCGCTAACTCCAGCCACAGGTAACGAAATCCGATAAATTCCTGCTTGGCGTGACTGGGAAATCACCTGCAAAGTTTGTACTAAAGATGCAGGACTCACTAAATTACGCCGAGATAAACCAGACCCATCTGCTAAGATAAAACTTTCACCATCAACTCCTAAATTTACCAAAGTCGTTTTAATGATATTTAATCCTAAACTAGCCGAATCTTGATTGTTTGTTGTTAAATTGTTCACTCCTAAAGTTCTTAACAAAGCCTCAGCATAAAAATTATTGCTGGGTTGATTAGTGTCAGTAATTAATTGGGATAAAGGAGGAGATTCCACAAAAGCTAATTCCGGTTCATTAACCTTTTCTGCACTGTTTATGACCTGAGATTGAGCCACAGTAATTCCCGCTTGAATTAAGGCTAATTTAAAATGCTGCAAAAAGTGTTCCCCCGGATCTCTGACAGGTACAGATAATACTTCGGGTGGAGAGTCAATTGCTATTTGTCCGCGAATTTGTAAGCTTGATTTTCCGAGAATCCCGTAAACTTCAAAATCACTTTTTGTTCCACTCGCTGCTGTCAATGTTTGATTCTCAATTTGCCATTGCCAAGCCGCAAAAGGGTCATTCCAAGTAATTTTTACAGGTTGACCTAATTCTTGGGGTGAAAGCTGTAACTCCACTACATTTTGATTCAAAATTAAACTATTGACAGGTGCGCCATAATCTGAGTAAACATCTTCCCATTCCCAAGTCGGGTGCAGTGGTAATGCTTGAAAATAACCATCTTGGACAATTAACTGTTGAATTTGGCGAATTTCCTGACGGCGTAGCTGTTGAGCCAGGTCGCGCAATTGTGCATCTGTTAAACTAGGATCGCCACGTCCGACTAAGCGCACAACGCCATTTTTACCATAAACAGAAGTGCGGATGCGAAAGTCCGATCCTAATTGCAGCAAAGCAGCCGCAGTGGTGAATAACTTGACGTTAGAAGCGGGAATAAAGTATTGTTGCTCGTTACGGCTGTAAAGGGTGCGTCTAGGTGATAAAGTTTGAATCAAGATGCCCCAATGAAGGCGACGAAGTTCGGGACGATCGACGATCGTATCGATCGCTTCTGGCAATTGAGCAGGGCAAATATTCCTTGCAGAATTCTGCTCACCTGATACTATAGACTGTGTAGAATCAACTAATTGGGCTTCAGCAGAAACAGCTTTTAAACCCAAGGGAAAACCTGAAAGCAATATTAAAACACCGACTGTTCTACCAACTGCTGTTAGCCTTTGAAATCTCATACATCACAAAAAAGCTTAGGTTTTTATAGCTTAAATTATGAGAACACCAAATAAAAATTTATACCAAAGTCCAGTTCCTAAAAAATTTCGGTTGCGTGGCAACAGCTTTCTCACTTTTTTTACTGGAGTAGGTGTTATTGTTGGCATTTTAGCGTTAACTGCTGTAGGATTTATGGATGTTTTCGATCGAGAATCACCTATTCCCAAAAAAGCACTACAACCTCAAGCCAATCCCTCCAATACTCCTGTAAATATTCCCAATGTAAATTCTCCTAATCTAGCTTTAGAAAGCAATTCAACAGTTCAAGACAATTCTTATTTGCAATCTATTTTAGGGAATAAAGGCCAAATACAATTAGTTTCTTTGCTGCGAGATTTCGGCAAGACCGATGAAGTGAAACTGCAAATGCGAGTTTATCGAAATGCCGCCGAAGTCACACCGACTGATATAATTAATGTTGGTAGTATATCAGCAAAAAATTCAATTTCTGGAGAAACTTACCAACCAATCGATCCTGTAAAGCAATCTTCAGGAATAATTAAATTGTCCGATATTCCAGTTGGTAAATATGTAGATGCTTATGTCGTTTTAAGAGTACCGAAAAATGCGATCGTACTTGATATTATTAGCGACAATGCTACTAAATTTAAAAATACCTTAATTGGCATTGCTGAACCAGTAGTTACTGGTTTAAACAATAATTCCTCACTTCCTCCCATTAGCGGAATTTCTGGACTACCAAAAGCACCAATTCCGGGAAATACGGCTTATCCCCTGCCTTCAGCTATGCAAAAAGCTAATTTACCCGAAGTTGCTGTACCGGGAAATTCCACAAACCAAGATATTAGCAATGCCTTAGCAATTGCCTTTGGAAAAACTCCAGTATCAACTTCAGTTACTACTTCACAACAACCAAAGAATCAAACTCAAACTACTCCTGTTCCCATTCCTTCTGGGGCTAATTTAATTAATCAAGAAACTCAAACTGCTCCTGCCAAACCTAATCTTCCGCCTCCGCCCACTGTAATAAATTCCAAAACAAACAGCCCAGAAACTACTCCACAAGCTAATATTCCATTAGCAGATAAAGCTGCACCAACTCTTCAAGAACATGATATAGTTTTAGAAAATAATGGTGGATTTAAACCAGGTGAATTTACTCAATTAGCTTACGGTAGTAAAGCTAGAGTTGAATTAATTTCTGTGCAACGAGTTCCCGATCCTAAATCAGGTGATCCTGATATAGTAAGTGTGCAAATGCGAATTAGTCGCTTGGATGAAAAAGTTGCAGAAACTAATATCATTAAACTGAGTGACACAACTGCCAGTAATTCGGTTTCTGCCCAAAGCTATAAACCAGTGAATTCTTTGGAAAATGTTTCTCTACCTGTAGCTTTGAAAGATATTCCCCAAAACAGTTCTATAGATACTTATGTGTGGTTAAAAGTACCAAAAGGAGTTTATGCAATAGATATTTTTGTCCCCGAAACTGGTGCATTTAAAAATGTACCAATTGCTCATTAGCAAAGAGATGGGGAGATGGGGAGATGGGGAGATGGGGGGAGTTCCTTAATTTACATCAACAACTCTCCCCACTTCTTCCCTGTTTCCTTTTAACTCAAATCTTGCAGCAATGGAGGTAGAACCTCCTAAGACCTCGTTCCCAGGTTCAACCTGGGAACGTGAAATAGAGGCTCCGCTCAGGAGTGTAAGATCTGAGTTAAGAAAGATCCATTTCCGATGTAACTTTTTCAGAACGCTTAAGTAAAAACCAAGCACAAATTATTCCCACAATTGCCAGAATAGCAGTGACAGAGAAAGCTAATGTGTAGCTGCCGAAAATATCTCTAATTCTGCCTGCTACGATCGTACCAAACAAAGCCCCCACACCATAAGCTGTGAAAACAATACCATAGTTTTTGGCGTAATTATTCGGATCAAACAAAGTTAAAGTCGCGGTGGGAGCAATAGCCAACCAACCGCCCAAAGACAGCCAAAATAGACAAAAAGCTACCAAATAACTAGCAACATTTCCTTCGCCAGCACTGCTCATTAAAATTGAAGCGATTAGGATCAGCACGTAGTTAATAATGGCAGCATTTCTCGGTTTATATTTATCTGCTAACCAACCGAATAAAGGACGACCTAAACCATTAAACACGGCAAAAAGTGAAACTGTTGCTGCGGCGGTGCCTGCATCTAGTTTAATAATTTCTTGGGCAACTGGGCTAGAAATTCCAATTGCTGATAGTCCGACAAATGTGCCGATCGTATAGCAAATCCATAGTCCATAAAAGGATGAAGTTTGCAACATTTGCCCATCATAATTTATTGGCATTATGGATGAGCGGGAAGACTGCGAAGCTGCGGGTTTCCAATCTTTTGGCGGAAAAGTTAGAGTAGCAGAAATTAACAGAATAATGATGGTAAAAGCAATACCTAAAATTAAAAAAGTTTGTGCTACTTTATAAGTTTCAATCAAAAGTTTGGCTATTGGTGCAGTGACTAAAGGCGATAAACCAAAACCAATTACTGTTAAGCCAACTGCTAATCCTTTTTTATCAGGAAACCATCTAGCAGTGACAGCTAAGGGCACTCCATAAGCAATTCCTACACCTGCACCTGCGATGATTCCATACGTGAAAACTAGGGTAGAAATATTAGTAGCAAAACTTGAGAAAATATAACCTAGTCCGGTGATTATACCCCCAACTGCTGTCACTGTGCGACAGCCATATTTATCGATAAAAAAGCCAGTAACAGGCATCAAAATTGCAAAAACTACCAACAATACTGTAAAGGGTAATAAACTTTCCGTCGCTCCAATACTAAATGCTGTTTCTAAAGGCTTACGGAAAATACTCCATGAGTAAACTGTGCCAAGACACAGTAATACTATCAATCCTAATGGAATGTACAACCACCTGCCTTGTTCAGGTGCCATTCCAAAAACTTTTGTTGTTTCCATTTGTTTAATTTCTCAAATGCAATTCCCAGGTACAAGCTCTATATACTAGCCAGCTAATTAGGTAATTTATTATACTGTATTTATTTTGAAGAATTTAATTAACATAATTTAATAAAAACCCTAAATTATTTACTATATTGATGTTTAGGAAAATGTGGGAGTAAGCGATCGCAAAATAAAGTATCAGTATTAGGAGAAAATAACAGAAAAAAAAGTTACTTAATCTGATAAACCAAATTTGACTATGTTTGATTAGATTTATAATGCAAGTAAGTACTTGCATACGAAACAAAGATTATGGATAATAGTAAAACCGCAGTGACTCGTAATCGCTTGCTAGAAGCTGCTAAGGAGGTGTTTGCTAAGGCGGGGGTGAACGGTGCAACAACAAAGGAAATTGCTCGCGTGGCGGGAGTAAATGAAGTTACTTTATTTCGCCATTTTCAGAGTAAAGAGCAATTACTGAGCGCAGTAGTCCAGCAATTTACAGCCATGCAAGCAGAAGCTTTGGCTCATCAGGAGGAGTGGACTCAGGATCTTAGAGATGACTTGAGGCACTATGCTTTGCTCTACAACGCTATGTTGGAAGAGCATGAGGCTTTAATTCGCACCTTTATTGGCGAAGCGCGAAGACATCCTGAAGCGGCGCGTCGCATCATTTACGAAACAACGCAACCGTTACGGGAAAAGCTAATTACTTATCTGAGCAATAGTCAAAAGCGCGGCGTAGTACGCCAAGGCGTTGATTTAAGAGCAGCAGTGGATATATTCACAGGAATGTTGCTTGGAGGAATGCTGCGTCGTAGTGCTAGTCCGATTCCACTTGGTTATAGTAGCGAATCTTATTTAGAAACTTCCGTTGATTTATTTGTCTCCGGTATTAGTACGATTAAAAGCAGGTTAGAACATGAAGAAGCACAGCACAACATTTGATTCTAATGGAAAATACGGGAGTCAGAAAGTTGACTCGAACGATAAATCCGATTCAGAAATATTGGCTGAAGAAGAGCTATCTTCATCAGAGGTAGAGACAGAGGAAAACACGCATCAATCTGCTGCTGAAGAAGCAAAAGTTGCACAATCAACTGCATCTGTTCCTACTAAAAAGAAGAGTAAAACATTATTGTTTTTAATTGGATCGATCGCACTTATTAGCGGAGCAATTTTTGGTTGGCGTTGGTGGCAATTTAACCGCACTCATGTTACTACTGATAACGCCCAAATTGAAGGACATATTTCCCAAATAGCGCCGAAAGTTTCCGCCACAGTACAACAAGTTTTAGTTCAAGAAGGCGATCGCGTTCAAGCCGGACAACCTTTAGTTATTTTAGAAGATCGAGATTTAAATTTAAAAGTTCAACAAGCCGAAGCTAATTTACAAGCTGCACAAGCACAATTAAATAGTGCGGCTCACACCGTACCTTTAGCAGAAAATACTAATACTAGCGACATTCAACAAGCACAATCGAACTTAGCGGCGCAACAAGCCGGAATAGTTGCAGCACAAACAAATGTTCAACAAGCGCGATCGACAATGGAAGCAATGCGATCGCAATTACAACAAGCTTTAGCCACAGTAGCAGCTAATCAAGCCAAAGTCCAAAAAGCAGAATCTGGAGTGTTAGCCGCTCGTGCTAAAGTTACTCAAGCGCAGACAGAATTAACTAAAAATCAAAAAGATTTTCAACGCTATCAAACTCTTTACGAACAGGGAGCAATTTCTGCTCAACAACGTGATGTTGCACAAGCAGCTTTTCAAACTGCTCAAGCAAATCTAGGTATTGCCAATGAAGGAGTAAAAGAAGCAGAAGCGGAAGTTAACGATGCGCGATCGCAACTCCAACAAACACAAGCTGCTGTTAATAGTAACCAAGCACAAATTCAATCAGCACAAGCAGCGGTAGATAATGCACAAGCTCAAGTGCAAAAATCTCAAGCAGAAGCAGAAGCTGCGAAAGCACAAATAGCCGGAACAAAAGCAGCAACTCAAAAAGTAGTTGTACAACAGGATCAAACTCAAGTTGCTAACGCCCAAGTTAAGCAAGCAGAAGCAAATTTAGCCCTAGCACGCCAGCAACTTACTTACACGACAATTTATGCCCCAGTAAGTGGTTATGTTGGTCAATTAACTGCTGAAATAGGTCAAAAAGTACAATCAGGACAACCCCTTTTAGCTGTTGTACCACTACAAGCCGAGCAAATTTATGTGCAAGCTAATTTTAAAGAAACCGCTTTAAGAAATTTGCGAATAGGAGAAATAGCAGAAATAGAAGCAGATGCTTATCCAGGTCAAGTTTTCCTAGCCAAAGTAGCAGGTATTAGTCCCGCAACAGGAGCCCAATTTGCTTTGCTACCTCCCGATAATGCCACTGGTAACTTTAATAAAGTTGTGCAGTGGGTGCCAGTACGTTTAACTTTTCTGCCAAACTCCGATCCCGAACACAAACTCAGAGCCGGATTAAGTGTTCGTGTCACTGTGAATACTGAAAATGGGGAGAAAAAATAAACTGCTTATTCTGTATTTATCTGTGTTCATCTGTGTTTATCTGTGGATATCTGTGGTAAAAAACAACCTATAACACCCTACCAAAAATCTTCTAATAACATCTGCGTTTATCTGCGTTCATCTGCATTTATCTGCGTTAAAAAACAACCCCTGACACCCCACCAAAAATCTTCAAATTGCTAGTAAAAAAAACAAAATCAGTGACAAATACTAAGATTAATAGCGCCAAAGTTAATCAATCGGGTTATATTACTGGGCCGCTTAAATGGGCGATCGCAGCCACAGCAGCTTTAGGAGCATTACTAGAAGTAATCGACACCAGTATTGTTAACGTTGCTTTGACTGATATGCAAGCAACTTTAGGAGCAACAGTTAGTGAAATTGGTTGGGTTGTTACCTCTTACGGTATTGCTAATGTAATCCTGATTCCTTTAAGTGCTTGGCTAGGAGACTACTTTGGGCGGAAAACTTATTTTACTTTTTCAATGATAGGTTTTACCCTTGCTTCAGTGCTATGCGGTTTTGCTTTTAACTTGCCAATGTTAATTATTTCTCGGATTTTACAAGGCTTATTTGGCGGTGGGTTATTAGCTAAAGCGCAAGCGATTTTATTTCAAACTTTTCCTCCCCAAGAACAAGGTTTAGCTCAAGCTGTTTTTGGTGTGGGAGTAATTGCTGGGCCTGCGATCGGCCCCACTTTAGGAGGCTATTTAACTGATACTTTAGGTTGGCGGTGGATTTTCTTTATCAATCTACCAATTGGTATTGTTGCTGTGATTATGTCTGTGATATTTTTACCACCAGATAACAAACAAAACAGCAAGCGTAATACTACTGTTGATTGGTGGGGAATTCTCTTATTAACTATTTCCATAGGTAGCTTACAAACAGTCTTGGAAGAAGGACAAAAAGAAGGGTGGTTTGAATCGAATTTTATTACTATTTTGACTGTAGTTAGTGCGATCGCCTCAGTATTATTTATCTGGCGAGAAATGACTACCAAACATCCAGCTGTAGATTTGCGCGTACTCCGTCATCGTTCTTTAGCAGCAGGAAGTATTTACTCAGGTATTCTCGGTATGGGACTTTACGGCGCACTTTTTGCCATCCCAATTTTTGCTCAAAGTATAGCTCACTATACCGCATGGCAAACAGGTTTATTGTTAGCTCCTGGTGCTTTAGCTTCAGCAATTACCATGATTTTATTAGGTAAAATATCCTCAAAAGTTGATGCTCGAATTTTGATTGGTATAGGTGCAGTGGGATTAGGTTTTACAATGTTTAATTTAGCTGATATAAACCCTAATACAGGTGCTCACGACCTATTTTGGCCGCTGATTTGGCGGGGTGCATTTACAGTGTTAATGTTTTTGCCATTAAGTTTAGCAACTTTAGGGCCGCTTCCCAAACAAGATATCTCAGCTGGATCGGGATTTTATAATCTGACGCGCCAGTTAGGTGGCAGTATTGGAATTGCGATTTTAACTACTTTACTTGACCAAAGGGAACATTTTCACCGAGCCGTATTATTAACTCATATTACGAGCTATGATTTAGCAACTAATCAGCGTATCGAGTTGTTTACACAGGCATTTCAAAGCCGGGGAATGGACGCTTACACCGCACATAAACAAGCATTAGCAACAATTAGTCAAATTGTGAATCTTCAAGCAGCTATTCTATCCTTTGCCGATATTTTTCGCATAGTTGGGTTAGCATTTCTTTGCTCTTTACCTCTGTTGTTCTTTCTGGGTAAAGGTGGAGCGAAAAATTCTGCTGCTAACGCTGCTCATTGAATGAAATTAGAGACATTTCCTATTAGTAATTACCAAAGTTAATACAGGAAAGAGCGATCGCACCCTACCCAAAATATGTGCGATTGCTCTTGTTTCAATTAACTAGGTGAACGACAAATTCTTGTCTGTATTTCATGTTTCTTTGATGCAAGGGTTTCCATGACAAACCTTGGGATCGATGCTAATACTAAACCTAATACATCACTTAAATTATGACCAGCATCAGCAAGTAAAGCCACTGAATGAGCCAAGAAACCATAAATAGCTTCAATAAACATAAAGCCAAAATTAAGAATTAAACCTATTGTAAAAGCTCGACTGTAATTAGTTAAACCATGAGTATGTTCATGATGATGATGGTGGTTACGATCGTCTCCCATACCTAATTCTCGCTTGCAAAAAATACACTGATTAACAAAAAACACTCTAGCTAAAAACGATTACTTTGATAAAAAGAGGCGTGAATCTTCACGCCCCTAGACTATCATTAATTAGTGAAAATCAACTTACAATTTCGTGCCACATTCTGGGCAGAAATGGTTAGTTGAAACATTCTTCGCACCGCAATGTTGACAGTAAATTAACTCAGCGACTCGATCGGTCTTCGGACGTTCTGGCAAACCGATCATCTGTGCATTGCTCTTACCAGGAGCTACCATTGGGTAGCAATTTTCATCGCGCTTCACATGAACATCTAGCAACACAGAACCTTTGTGTGCTAGCATTTCGGCGATCGCATCTTTCAACTCTTCCCGTTTACGAACCACAATGCCTTTCAAGCCGTAAGCTTCCGCCAACCTCGGTATGTCAGGCATTCCCGATTCCATATTCGATGCCGAATAATGCCCATCATAGAAAGTTTCTTGCCACTGGCGCACCATCCCTTGCCAACCGTTATTAATAATCACAGTTTTGACATGGATGCCATACTGAGCAAGAGTTCCCAACTCCTGAATATTCATTTGGATGCTGGCATCTCCGGCGATACAAATTACCTCTTCATCACCTAGCGCCACCTTAGCACCCATAGCCGCAGGCATTCCAAAACCCATTGTGCCTAAACCAGCACTAGAAATCCACTTCCGAGGACCATTTTTCAAGAATTGCGCTGCCCACATTTGGTGTTGACCAACATCAGTGGTGTAGCAAGCATTAGGAGCTTGTTTCCACACTTCCACAACAACTTCTTGCGGAGACAGCACATCAGAATACTGAGGCACAACTAAAGGATAATCATTTTGCCAACGATTGATGCGTTCCAACCATTCCTTCGTTTGCTCGACATTTCCACAAACCCCTGTTTCATAACAACGGCGCAGCAACTCCATCAAAACTTGGTGCACATCACCGACAATTGGCACTTCGGGGGCGCGGTTTTTGCCCACTTCTGCTGGGTCAATATCAATGTGAATTACTTTAGCACGGGGGGCAAATTCATCTAATTTACCTGTTACTCGGTCATCAAAACGCGCACCAACAGCAATTAACAAATCGCATTCTGTCACAGCAAAGTTAGCATAAGCGGTGCCGTGCATTCCCAACATTCCCAATGCCAAGGGATGATTTTCATCAAAAGCGCCCTTACCCATCAAAGTTGTAGTTACTGGGATTTGGAAGCATTCGGCTAATTCTTTGATTTCGGAATGGGCGCTGGCTGCGATCGCACCTCCACCTACATATAATAAAGGTCGATGCGCTTCCCGAATTAAACTAATTGCTTGGTTAATTTGCCGGGGATTACCTTTAAATGTAGGTCGATAACCGTGCAATTTCACCGAACCAGGTTCTACTGGCACATAATCAAATTCTTCTAATCCTACATCTTTAGGCACATCAATTAAAACTGGCCCCGGACGACCTGTGCTGGCAATGTGGAATGCTTCCGCCACAATTCTCGCCATGTCTCTTGGGTCGCGGACTACATAAGAATGTTTAACAATTGGTAGAGTAATTCCATAAATATCAATTTCTTGGAAAGCATCAGTACCAATTGCGGCGCGTGGTACTTGTCCGGTAATTACTACGATCGGAATCGAGTCCATATAAGCCGTAGCAATCCCAGTTACTAGATTAGTCGCTCCCGGCCCAGAAGTACCGAAACATACACCTACCTTACCAGTTGCTCGCGCATAACCATCAGCAGCATGAGCAGCACCCTGTTCATGTCTGACTAGGAAATGCTTGATATCGCCTGCTGCTTCAAAACGATATACTTCATCATAAATTGGTAGAATTGCCCCACCTGGATAACCGAAAATATGCTTTACGCCATGACGTTTGAGACTATCGAGCAAAGCAAACGAACCTGTGGCACGTATGGCATGAGGGAAAGAATTTTCCTCCCCACCACTGGATTCTTTGGCAGTCAAGATTTGAGTTGACACGGGATTTCATACCTCACTATAGACAACAACTAAATTTGCTCTGGCTAATTTGTATCTAATAATACTTTATGATTAGCTCTCCATCTTTGTATTGCTACTTACAATTTTTATACTGATTTCTTTGGTCAAAACTAAACATACCTATCTTTTTAATATTTCTAAAATCAATCGTCGGAAATTAAATAGCATTGCAGCATCAGCAAATCCTTAAAATGCTTACCAGCAAGGCAATTTACGAAAAGCTTGTCTGAGGAACTGGTGAATAAGTACCATTGTGCCACAATAATATTCTGAAAGGTTTACACTTTTTATGTATGATTTTTGGAACTTTACCTTAAATAGAAATTGTATCTAAAAGTTTTACGTTTTGTATCTGTCTAACAACATAGTTAAAAATTGGGCGGCTGTTGTCCGCGTTTTCGGTTCGGATTGACCGTTTTGCGGGTGTATCCACCAACCAACCGCTGTTTGGGGTTGTTGCCACAGTTCCAGATGTTCCACTGACGGTGCGGCGTAGAAACTATCCTCCCCGTTTCCTAGTAAAGCGGAACTCCAATGGGTAAAGTAATCATGGCTAAGTCGATGAATGGGAAAGTTACCTGTTAAAGGTACACCCCAACCGTCTAAAGCAATAAAAGCTGTGACTTTACCTCCAAGAAGTTGCCATCCCCAAGCTGCTGCTATTGCACCTACAACACCAGCACTGAAGCTAATGAATGCGATCGGTGAAGATAGGGAATGATTTTGACGCAAAAATTGCAAAATATGACCAGATGAGTAAGCTGGGTAATCTTGTATTGGAAAAATTAGGATATTTTGCGGTTTTTGGCTTGTATTTAATTTTAATCCTGCCAGGAAACTCTCTGTTAATTTTGGTTGGTGAATCCCAGGACAAATAATTAAGCTCATCACTTGTTACGAAAATAACTTTATTAATTACTAAATTAAACTACGATTTCTTTTTATGTACCTATAAAGAAAACTTTGTTAGGCAATTAAATTTACCTTAATAAAATCAAGCAGATAACTGAATATTAAGCAACAGGTTAAAAATTAATTTTCCTTACTTTTCTTTAATTTATTTTACAAATTTAAAATTCTTCTTAAAAGTCTTAAATTATTCTTTTATTTGCGAAATCCATTGATCCTTTTTGCTAGATTATATTTACCTAACCTTATCTGTATAAGTCTGATGATTACAAAAAACTAAAGTTGAGCGATTTAATCAGCATCAACTAGACATAACTAGATAACTATCAAAGTTGTCTATTAAATAGTAATCATCATAGGTATTTCAGAAATGAATATAAAAAATTAATTAGTCGATGGCAGAAGCAAGTTTTTGTTTTGCTTTCTGTTCCGGCTTTTTAATTTACTAACTTTACTAGTTAATAACACCCATGTAAATCAAATGGAAGCTAACCAAAATGACCAACCAAAAGAACTGCAATTATTAGAAAAAATTGCCCTAAAATCTGGTGATTTAAACGAAAAGTTATCAGTAGGAAAAACTTTAGTTGGTAAGCGAAGAGTAAAACCCAAGTTACAAACAGCCAAAAGCCAGCTAGAAATGCAACTGGCCTATACTATCTTAGAATTGCGGCAAGCTTATCAGGAAGTTCAAATTAAAATTATTGAAAATGAGCGTATTCAAAAACTCCTTCAAGAGCAAGCAGAATTACTAAATTTAGTTGACGATGCCATTCTGATTCGAGACTTAAATAATATAATTAGCTTTTGGAACCAGAGTGCAGAAAAAATGTTTGGCTTCGCCAAACATGAAGTAATAGCCAAACCTTATTATACTCTGCTAAGAACCCAATTTCCCAAACCTTTGCCAGAAATACAATCAGAATTTTTTCAAAAAGGATGCTGGGAGGGAGAATTAATCCATACTAAATCTGACGGTACACAAATAGCGGTTTATAGCCGTTGGATATTGAGAAAAAATGCCAAAAATATACCGCAAGAAATTATTGAAATTAATAAAGATGTTACAGTTGTTAAAGGTACAGAAGAAGCATTATCTGCTGTTGGATTGAGATTGGCTACAGAAGAAACTTTGCAGAAAACTAATGAAAAACTAATTCGCTGGGTAAAAGAACTCGAAGCTCGTAATCAAGAGATTGTTCTCTTAGGTGAAATGAGTAATATCTTGCAAGCTTGCTTAACTACTGAAGAAGCTTATCAGATAGTTGCTCAGTTAATTGAGCCGTTGTTTCCTGATATGTCAGGAGCAGTATTTATGATGAGCAATTCCAAACAATTAGTTTCTGCTGTTGCTAGTTGGGGGGATGCTAGTGCTACTACTGAAATGGTATTTACTCCTAATGAATGTTGGGGATTGCGACGTGGACGATCGCATTTAATAGAATCTTCTCATAGTGCCATTAAATGCAAACATAGTCACCATGATTCAACATTTGGTGAATCTCTTTGTGTACCGATGATGGCACAAGGAGAAGCTTTAGGAGTTTTATATTTAACTGCATCAAAAGGATTACTTACCAAAGCGAAACAACAGTTAGCAATTACCGTAGCTGAACAAATTGCTCTAGCATTAGGTAACTTAAAATTGCACGAAGCTTTGCAGCAACAAAGTATTCGCGATCCGCTCACAGGTTTATTTAATCGGCGTTATTTGGAAGAATCCTTAGAACGCGAAGTTAGTCGTGCGGAACGCAAGGAACAAAACCTGGGAATTATTATGTTAGATGTGGATCATTTTAAGCGATTTAATGATACTTTTGGTCATGATGCCGGGGATACATTGTTGCGGGAATTAGGACTTTTTCTGAAAAAAAATATTCGCGGTTCGGACATTGCCTGTCGCTTTGGTGGAGAAGAATTTTTAATAATTTTACCAGAAGCTTCTGTGGAAGTTACTGTACAAAGAGCTGAACTAATTCGCGAAGGAATTAAGCATTTAAATTTACATAATCGTAATCAACAATTAGGGACTATTACCGTATCTTTAGGAGTAGCTATTTTCCCCCAACATGGTATGACAGGTGAAATAGTAATCCAAGCGGCTGACACAGCTTTGTATCAAGCTAAGGCACAGGGGCGCGATCGCGTAATTGTCGCCCTATGTTAAAAAGAGGGGGAGGAAAGTTTTGAGTTTTGAGTTTTGAGTTAAAGAGAAAATTTTAGGTTATACAATGAACTTCCGCTTGTCCCTTTATCCCCTTGTCCCCTTGTCCCCTTGTCC
>NZ_JADEWG010000078.1 GCF_015207735.1 [Phormidium] sp. LEGE 05292 | reverse complement strand
TGTTAATAGCGAAGCTTCCGCTGGTTCCCCCCTTATTAAGGGGGGCGGAGGGGGGATCTTTTAGGGGGGCTAAGAAAGAGCCAGATTTGTAACTAGCAACTTGCATTTGTAGGTAGTGGCAAGATTACAAAAATCTAAAGTCTAAAATCTAAAATTACCTACTCCTTTGCCTGATAAGATTTAACCTAAGAATTAATAATTGCAGGAGTTATTCGTGTTCCTAATTCAAGACCCTCCCTATTTTCTGCTAGTAGCTGGAATGCTAGCTGCACTTGCATCAGGTTTAGCTTTTGAAGCCACACTTAAAGAACTGGTACAAGCATGGGCGAAAACTCGCTCATCTCGAATGCTAGCCAATTTCCAAGGAGTGCAATTGCAATTGCCTTTTTTGGGAATTTGTATTGGAGTTTGTGTTTTTTTAGGGTCTGGGTTAGAAATTTTTGGTTTTCCTACTTGGCTTTCTTATGCTATTGCTATCCCACTGACAATTTTTATGGGTTGGCTCGTTTGGTATCAACTTGGCAAACTGTTAGTGCAGTTAGACAAGGGAGGATCGCGAGCGTTAGATTTAGATTCTTTTAGCTGATTAACCTTTCCAGATCTCGTTCCCAGGTTGAACCTGGGAACGAAAAACCGAGGCTCTGCCTCTTGGTAGAATATCTCAGTTAAAGACTGGCTTTTTTAATCCCCTTTTTCAAAATAAACCTTTCACTTTATCCTTCACTTTCTGCCATAAACTTTTGGTTTTAGCAGGAGATGTTTGGGGTGTATAAGTTGGTTTAGCTTCGTTGAGATAACGGTAATGTTCCCAAGTTTCCCAATAAGGACAACCGGGTTCAATTCTAATACCTGCCCAATGTAAGTATTGCAATGGTTGGTTAACATTGGGGTCAATTAGTCGATCGCCTTCATATTTAAAATGACCGCTACCTGCCCAATTACCTGGCCCTTTCCCCGGTTTCCGCACAATATTAAAGCGTCGGGGAATCCGCTTCAAGATCATGTAGTTAATGATTGGTTGATCGGAAGTTTTTTGGGAAAAATCAAAGTATTCTGGATGGGCGGCGCATTCAGCAAAAGTGTCGTATAAGTCCTGTTCCGAAAGTAAGTTCTTTTTAGAAGCCCAAAAACCGCCATTGAAGATGTCTTTTAGGTCATCTTCTGTAAATACCTTATCTTCTAAAACTTTCGGACTGAAAACATTTCTTATCCCACCGCCATGTTGATAGTCACAACAGAGAAAGTCATATTCGGAAAAGTAATTTAAGTTGTCAATAATCTTTTCAAAAACTACAATGTCTGTATCTATATAAAGGAATTCATCAAAGGAGCCAAACCAACAAGCTTGTTTGCGAAATTGATTTGGTCTAGCAAAGAATTTCTCGCCAAAAACTTGATGTAATTGTTTGGATAAGCGATCGATAAATTCTAAATCTTCATACACTTTTACCCCAAAAGAATCACCGAGAATTTCGGCAATTTTTTGATAATTGTCGTCATAAGGAATTAACACTACTGGCGTATCGCTGTCGTAAACTCGAATACTTTTTAAGAGAGCGATCGCCTGTTCTGTCACCTTATCATTAGCAGTAATATAAATGCCTCTATTCATCGATCGAACCTCAGTAAGTTAATCCCAATTTGCGGAGAACTTTTGTTGCTAAACTAGGTGGTGGATTATATGGTTTTGGTTTACCTGTCAACTTGGGTCGTTTTTCTGGTTCATGCAAATAGCGATAATGCAGGAACAAATCTCGGTAAGGAAAATCAATATTTTCTCCTGCACAAAGGTTGTTGAACAGTTTAGAAGACAACCCAATATAATGTAAATAAGTTAACCTATTTCCTTTATCGTACAATACATTATCTCGTTCCTCAAAATGAGGAGAAGTTACACAACACCCAGTTACTTCACTTGCCGATAAATGATGCGAAAAGTTATAGCTAGAGATCCCCGATCTCATCACCATATAATTAAGTATCGTTTGATCCGGCGCATTTATATAGAATACCTCTGCTTCTCCTGAGCGTAATTTAGATAAAAGATAATTTCTTCTTTCTTCATCAAAAATACCTTTTTTTGATGCGTATAATCCCGCACAAAATATTTGTGAATCAATATTTTCTTGATTGAATACTTCTAACAACTTCGGAGAATTTACGTTATATACATGAGTCGGATCTTTGTATTGAAAATCATAGACTACAAAATCATAATCATTTAATCGCTGAAAGATTGGCTCTAATGAATTCATCACCAAAATATCAGCATCCAAGTAAATAAACCGTTCAAAAGGGCCATCAAAACCGCTAAATCGTCGGTGCATTCCCATGCGGTAAACGCCAGTATTCCCTCTTTCTCGCCAAATATTAAAAGCATTGGGATGAGCTTTCCATACCTCAGTGGAAAAGTCTTCCCATTGTGCTATAGAAACTGCATCTTCTAGTATTTCGACATTTTTTCTAGCTTTAACTTCCTGACGAACTTGTTCGAGGCGATCGTCATAAGGAATGACACAAACTGGAAATTGGTTGCCTGCATTTACTTCTATACTGTTGAGCAGGGCTACCAATTGGTTGTAAACCACATCATTAGCTAATATGTAAATACCATCCTTCATTGGACTCTCCGAAAGTTTAGCGGTAAGTAGCACCCAAGGACAGCAGATAGACTGATAGAATCAGGTAAACTATTGCCAGTATTTTCTGTTGGCATCTTAACACAAACTCCTGCTTACGTAGTTGGATATTTGTTATAACTTTATTTTGAATGCTATCCTGGAGTCAGCAGCCGAAAAAATGTTGTTTCTGTTAAAAAAAGCTGTTTTTATTTAACCTTCTGTAATAAATAATTAACTATTGTAAAATCTTATGAACAACGGAATATATCTATTGGCTAATGACAATGTTTACGATCAATTAGTGGCACTGCTAAACAGTATAGAAGCTAATTATAAAAGTGATATACCTATTTGTATCATCCCTTTTAATGAAAAACTTGACTTAATAAAAAAAGAAGTTAGCCAAAGAAAGAACCTGTTATTATTTGAAGACCAGGCATCTCTACGAAAGTGGGAAAATTTTATTGCCAAGTGGCACGAATTATATAATAATTATTTTTCCCAATTAGGAATTAAAACTAAAACCAATACTATAAGTATGCACAAAAGATATTGTGCATTTGATGGGCCGTTTGATAGGTTTTTGTATATTGATTGCGATACATTGATTTTCCAGTCTTTAGATCATGTCTTTCGTAAACTTGATGAATACGATTTTATTGTCCATGATTTTCAAAGAGAAACTTCTCTGAGAAGAAAGGAAGTCAGCCATTTTTTTGAGGTGTTTAAAGAAGATTACGAGTCAGAAGAAGCTCTTTCTAAGAACTTCCACTGTAGCGGTTTCTGGGCTTCTAAGAAAGGTGCAATTCAGGAAAAAGACCTAGAATATTTTCTCGAAGAACTCGGCAATGGTGATATCAAAATTTTTCAAACTTGGTTGAGCGAACAGCTAATTCTCAATTACATGATGTTGAAAAAGGGTCTAAAGTTTTATAACTTTACCCTAGATGAAAGTTCAAATTACAATACTGGTGTCTGCGTCACCTCTCAACATTTTGAAGATCAAAATCATGTTTTGTACGACAAAGGCAAGAAACTAACCTACTTGCATTACATGGGTATCAAAAATGAACGTCTTCAGAAGTTATGTGAATGGGAAAAAATGAATCTTCCCTACAAAAATAATCTCCTCCCCTTAGCAGATAAATTACTTAAATGGCAAGTTGCTAGCATTCCGTACAAAGATATATTTTTGTACTACAGATTTCTGAATGAAGGTGAGAAAGTGTAAAAATCAGGAAAACTTTTTCGTGAAATTAGATAGCCATTCCAAGAGATTTAGCTTGTGAAGAATGATTTGTCTGGCTTGTGCGATCGCCTCCTTAGCGGCATACCAGGCATCTGGTGTAGCAGTTACTTCTTTAATGTAGGCTACTCCTTTTTCATCTAAACTAGGTAGTCTGAGAAAACTACCAGGAGGCAATAATTTATCTGCTGCTGAACCACCATAATAAATTGGTAAGCACCAAGCTAATAAAGCATCCCACATCTTTTCACTTACATACCAATCATTGTCAGCGTAGTTCTCGATCGCCAAATTATAGTAATAAGGTGCCATACCATACCATTTATTATTAAGTTCCCCAGCCGCTTGAGCCCAATCTGGTAAACCCCGTCCATACAAACCAAACTTAATTTCACTTGATTTTAGCGATCGCAAAAATTCCAACCTCTGACGATGATTAGCAGTGCGATTAACACCAGAAGTTATCCAGCTACAAGACTCAATTTTTTCTGGACAACCCATTTCATCTAACTCCCGAAAAGAATTAGAATGATACCAAATAGCAGGCATATAATCAGGATTTGGTGCCGCATCATCTGGCCCAGAAATATAACCGCAGTATTCTTTTGCCCACTCATAAGAAGCAATATTTCTCTTCACAACTTCCTCTAAGGGTGGTTCTCGCCAAACAAAGACTACCTTTTCTTTCGGTACACCTCGAAGTAACTCTGCCATCTCTTCTTGAGGATAGGTAATATATTTTCTCTCTGGTTTAAAAAACCAGAACTTTTTGGTAGTTACCTTCCGCATCCCAGCGAAATTATAAAGTAGTAAAAAATCCGGTTTTTCCGCTTGGGCAAGCATTTGAATATTGCCCCATACACCAAAATTATGTGGAGTTTGCTGCCATAACCAATCCATTTGGTTCAGATTGGGATATCCACTCAACATCCCGATAATTTTTTTGTCCATATATTTCCTCTGTTTAACAATCAAAATTACAAATTTACTAATTCGGGTCGCATAGAATCTTTTACATAACTGAGAATTTTGGCGATTCTATTTTCACAGGAAAACTGTCGCACAAAATCCATATTATCTGTATAACCTTCGACTCGTCTGGGATGTGTTAATAGCACTTGTTCTAAGCTTTGAGCAAATGCTTTTGGGTTGTCTGCTTCGCACCAAGCAGCAACAGCCGGAGAAGATTTAAACTCCATTAAAGGTGGAATTTCTGTCGCTACAATGGGAGTTCCTGAAGCCATGTAATCAAATAACTTTAAAGGAGAGGTGAAACTCGCTTCTTCTCCAGCACAATGCGGGTGAGCTAAAATATCAGATGCTTGTAGTAAGTTAGATAATTCGTTTTGTGGTAAATAACCTAAAAAGGTTACATTTTGAACTTGTTTTTCCCTAGCAAGCTGTTGATAAGCTTGTACTTGTGACTCATTACCACCAGCCAAAACAAATTGAAGTTCTGGTAATTCTTTAGCTACATCAATCAGTAAATCAATACCTTTAAACTTACTCAATGCACCAGAGTAAACTACTAATTTCTCCCGTCCATCAACTAGCAATTTTTTGCGCCAAGTAGCAGCTGCTTCTGGCTGTCTTTTGAGAAAAATTTCATTAAACCCATTGTGTAATTTAATTACTTTTTCCGGCGGCATACCATTTTGAATCATGGTATCTATTACCGGATCGGCAACAGTTACAGAAATTTGAAATAGGGGATGATTCACAATTTCTGGTTCAAATTTTTTGTTGTCGTGGTGGTGATGTTCGTATATTGCTGGAATGCCTTGCTTAATTGCTGTTTTGACAAAGTTCCAGTCTCTAGTATGAACAATTTTTGTCTGGGGTAAGATGTGAAAAGGAAAGTAGTATTTTGATATTACTGTGCTGATGTGAGTCCACTTTCCACCAACTTGATCTATAGGCCAAGGTGTAGGGAGAGCAGCTACTTTTAGTTTATTTTGAAGATTATAAAATTTAGCTAAATCTTCTTGAGGTGGTTGAGGATGAAAAGGATAAAATAACTCTCCAATATTTGATAAGTTGCTCTTTTGATGCAAATATACTAAAACTGTGGGATAACCTAAGTTCGCAGCTGCATTTGCCGAATGAGCAACTTGTACTAAATGGGCTTGGGGTTGGGGTAAGACATTTCTAGTAAAAAATATATAGTACTTAGTCATTGGTCATTTTTTATGGTTATTGTATTGGTAATCGTTTGCTACGTTCAAATCGTTCCATGCTTTGTAGTAAACTCAATGCTGCTGTGTATGATTCACTAATTAATTCCTCTTCTTCTTGAGGATCATCTACTAACTGATCGGCTAATATTCTGAGATTACCGATCAAACTATTCAGTTTAGTCCGCACATCATAAGATAGTTGATTGCGAATTTCTTGATTACGGTCAAATAGATTTTCGCGGTTTTCCGAGAATTGCAGCGAATAAAGTCTTGCATAGAAATCTCCTTTATTTAAAAGTTCTTCATGAGTACCGATTTCCATAACTCGACCATGTTCTAGAACCGCAATTTGATCGGCTTTTTGGACAGTAGAAAGACGGTGAGCAATTACCAGGGTAGTACGATCGCGACTAAGTTCATCAATTGCTTGTTGAACTAATCTTTCAGAAACTGTATCTAAGGCGCTAGTAGCTTCATCCAGGATCAGGATAGATGGGTTCTGTAACAGCGCACGAGCGATCGCCAATCTCTGTCGCTGTCCACCAGATAACATCACGCCGCGATCGCCAATAAAAGTTTCAAATCCCTGGTCTAATTTTTCAATAAATTCATAAGCATTTGCCCGTTTCGCCGCCTCAAAAATTTCTTCATCTGTAAATTCAGGATGTCCGTAAGCAATATTATTCCGCACCGTATCATTAAAGAGAAATGTTTCTTGGCTAACAATTCCCATTGAACTTCTGAGGCTTTTTAAATCAAATTCCCGCAGATCGATCCCATCTATAGTAATCGAACCAGAAGTAGGGTCAAAAAATCTCGGTAAAAGATCTGCCAAAGTTGACTTACCAGCACCCGATCCTCCTACTAAAGCTAGAGTTGTCCCCCGAGGCAAATACAAATCTACTTCTCGGATAATTAATTTGTCATTATTAGGATAATGAAAACTGATTTTATTGAAATGAATTCCTTCATTTAATTTGTCAAATTTCCGCTCACCATTTTTCATAAATGGTTTATTATCACGCCGCAAAAACTCCTGCGCCATTTCTACGCTAGCATTACTACTAGCAAGTTGACTCCTAGTGTTATTTAACTGGGCAATATAAGGCAGTAAGCGAAAAAGTACTAATAAGTAAGTCAGCAATATTGCTGAAAATGATTGGATTTGAGTACTTAGGAAAAAGCGACCTAAAATCACAATTCCCATTACTACTAAAATGCCAGTCACCTCACTAATTGGATTAATTGCTGCACCTACTACTTGGGTTTGGAAATCAGCCTGTTCCCTAGCGCGAATTAACTTATGCAAACGGTCATATTCAACTTGCTCATTCCCAACTGACTTGACTAATCTAATACCACTAAGGACTTCTAACACTCTTACTGAATAAGCTCTCGACATTTCTGAGAGCGTTTTGCCAAAGACCCTGGACCGAGCAATTGAATATTGATTAACCAGGGCAACTAATCCCATCAAAATAGTTGTTGCGATTGTAAGTTCCCAGGAAATTGCTATCAGTAATCCAGTAAATACTAAAATTGTAATTCCAGTAATTACAATCCGAATTACTATACCAATTGTGCCAGCCGCACGACTAATTTCCCCACCTAAACGGTTGAGTAAATCTCCCACCTTCATTTGGGAGTAGTAACTTAAATCAACTTCTAATAATAACTCTATTCCCTCTTCTCTCAGGTCAGAAGTTAGTGTTCGCATTAGAGAACTTGACACTAAACTACTGGCATAGCTAGCAACATTCTTCAAAACGATTGCCAATAAAATTGCTAATGCCATTACTCCTGTACGGTACTCTTCTGGCACACCAGAGAAGGGTGACAGCAGCTTTGCTATCAGTGGCGGCGCACCTTTAAAAGTTACAGTTTGCCCTAAAAAATTTAATAGAATTGGCACAATTAGAGTAGTACTGACACCATTAAATAGAGCGCCAGAAAACCCCAGTAGGACTGTCATAAAAATCCAAACTGGATAACGACGAGCAAATTTTAATACAAGTTCATTGGAAGTCATTTAGCGCTCCCTAGTACATAATTGATAGAGCTTTACTCACTAAAAACAAAGCATTTTTAGTAAATTTTGGATCGTGGCGGCTACAAGCCTTGAATGATTTCTGCAAGTACAGCTGACATTGTATCTATACTGTAATATTTTACACATCTTTCTCTTGCCTGCTTTCCTTTTTCTTGTGCTTCCTCTAAATTTTGAAAGATCGACTCAATTTTTTCTGCTATTTGCTCTGGTGAGCTAGGCTCTACAAGATAACCTGTACCTCCCAGAATTTCCGGTATATCACCTACTTTAGTTGCTAAAACTGGCTTTGCCATTGCCATACCATCAGTTATTTTTAAAGGGAACTGCGCCTGAGTAGCTGGAGTATCCCGTTGCGGGACAACTACAATGTGAGCAGCAGCTACCACTTCCGGCATCCGATCGATCGGATAGTTCGGCAACTTGATAATCCAACGTCCCCACTTTTGAATGAGTTTATCATCATAATCATCATAGGGGCTGCCACCAACAATCACTAATTTCAAGTCTGGTTGATTTAATTTATCTAGGGCTAGTAGAACATCTTCCAAACCCTTGTATGGACGTGGTGCCCCTGGAAACATCAGAATGCGGTATCCACTTAAACCATAGCGCCTTCTACATTCTTCACAGTCATATTTGTTAGGATCGAATAGTAAAGTATCCTTGCCATTAGGAACAAATTTCCCACCAAAACGTTTTTGGAGAAAGTGGGTGTGTACGGTTACAGCATTTGCTTGATTAATTAACTTTTCCATCCACTTTAAATACAAAGGATGATGGGGATACCTCAAAGCGCCTTCTTTTTTCAGAATATCTCTAGCTAATTGGTTAAATGTTGGACGATATTGCCAGTCATCTCCACCATACCAACTGAGTTCCCAGTCATCAATATCTAAAATAACAGGTCGCTTGGTATATAATTTATTGAGCAGAGCTATTCCAAAACTAGCTGGTTGGGGTTTAACCGCATAAATCAAATCTCCTTTAATTACTTTCATTATTTCAATAACAGATTTGAAAAATCCAGGATAGTTATC
The DNA here is from genome assembly GCF_015207735.1 of [Phormidium] sp. LEGE 05292. Taxonomy (GTDB): domain Bacteria; phylum Cyanobacteriota; class Cyanobacteriia; order Cyanobacteriales; family Aerosakkonemataceae; genus Floridanema. Next base: position 22,258 of record NZ_JADEWG010000078.1, on the reverse strand, counting down.
TCCTTTTATAGCAACAATTTTTACACTGTCAGGGATTTCTTTGTATAATTCTTGACCAAAAATACCCCCTACTATTTCTACTTCGTATCCCGTTAGTGAGAGAGATTTTGCTAGCAAGTAAGCGCGGATTAAACCAGCACCTGCTAAATCAGAAACTAATATTGTTATCGAAAAATTCTTGTTCATTTAATTCTTATTTCAATGACACTAAATTACTAAAATTATCTTGTTCGCCAGGGATTGTTAATTTGATTTGGTAAAAATACTTTGGCTAATCTATCAAAAACCCTAGTATAAAAAGAACGAGTTACATTTTTAGCATATTGAGGACGATAAGGATAAGTACAATGTAAGACTTTGATTGGTTCATTAATATGATAATTGATTTTCCATTTATCGAGGTAATTATACCTTGGTGGTAGTATTTTCATTGATGGTTTTACAGTTTCAATTGCAGCGGCAAAAGCTCCTTGATCTTTTAATAAAAGTACATCTTGATTTTTCCTCACTATGTCAAAATACATTTCCCAATTGCCAAACAATTCTTTGATCTGAGAATTCTTTTTAAATCCCAAAAATCCCCCGTTATATTGCACGCTACTCTCGTTAAATGGGAATCCAATAGATTGGAGGGTTGGTAATGTCTCTTGCTTAATTCTTAGTAGATTAGAAGCTTTAAGTATTGACGGCTGAACATCCTCAACTACTAAAAAATCTACTTCATCTAGAAAATCAAAAACCTCATCTATTTTTGATAGTAAACAAGTATCGCAATCCAAGTATATTGTTTTCTCGAAAGGAGATTGTTCATATAAAGCTAACTTGGCTAATCGGGCTGCTAATACTGGATTTTCATTAGCTGGTGCAGGCTGCAATATTACATTTTTGACAGATGTAAGCAAATGGCAGAAAATTTGAGGAATTCGATCGATTAAAATGATAATTGGTTCGTCATGGAATTTCCTGACTGAAGCTAAAAAGTGAACGCAGTCTTGCAAAGAGTAAAGACCTGTTAAAATTGTAATAAATCCTTTTTTTTCTAACGCCATATCCTTAACCTCATTCAACGATCGATAAAATTAATAAAAAAACTTGTATTCTTCTATTTCCCAAAATCCTTGGGCAGAGTCCAATTTTTTCCTCAACACTTTTTTACCTACATAGCTGTACATTGATTCACTCCATTTTCTAAGTTTGGGAATTTTTTTGATTGATAACTGAAGTGCCAGCTTTCTAAAAGTATTGGGCGACCAATTTAGTTTATTTCGCATGGTAATTAGTGACTTTTCAGCTTCACTAATGTATTGCTGATAGTTTTTAGTATTTCTTGAATTAGCTTGACGACGGAATCCGCTAATTGGTGAACTTATTCCATATAAATCCGCATACAAAAAGAAGCGTGCCCAAAGGTCAAAATCGCCTGCTAGGGAAAATTCTGTTCTAATATGGCTGTCTACTTTTTCCCACAATTCTCGCTTCCAGAAAGTTGACTCTTGCTGTATCCAACCAAAAGCTTTTCTTCCCCAAGGAAGATAAGCACCATCTAGAAATGCTTCTTTTGAATATCCTGGTATTGAGCGGAATCCTTTACAAAAACCGCAATAATCCCAAGCACCAGGATATAGAGTGGTTAACCATTCAATTTCAGGAAGTGAAGACATAATGCTTGATACTGTCTTGAATGCCCAAGGGTAGTACATATCATCGCTGTTTATCCATGAAAGAATTTCCCCTGTGGAATGAGCAAATCCCTTGTTAATTCCATCGTATTGACCGCGATCGGGTTCGCTACACCAAAAGTGAAGATAATCTTCATACTTTTTAATAATTTCTAAGCTTCCATCTGTAGAACCACCGTCAATAATTATGTATTCAAGATTGGGATATTCCTGTGATAAAACACTTTTGATAGTCGCTTCCAGAAAATTAGCTTGATTGAAGGAAGGCGTTACTATAGATATTTTTGGTATGTTTTTTTCGTTCATTACACTACACAATTTAATAACTATTTTACCAAAAATAATTAAAAATTGATAGTTTTTTGTTGAACTCAATTTGTCCATTCCCAAAAACTTTGACTCCAATCTTCTCGGTAGTAAAAAATGCCTTGCCATTCATAAAAATGTACAAAGTCATTGATATTTGGTTCCTGATTTACATCTCTGATTTTATAAAGAGGTCGATCGCCATAAAAAGATGCCCACATTGTATAACTACTTGGTGGCCCTATAATATAGTCACATTCAGCTAAGGCGTACAAATCCTCAATAATGTGATTATTAGCAAAATAGTAATTTAAATCTTTTAATAGTTGGGGATTTTGCTCTCCGTTTGTACAAATTAAAAATGCTACTTTTTGATTAGAAAAAAGCTTTTCTACTGATTTCATTACTTTTACATATTCTTCAATTTGGTAAAAGTACTTACCATTTTGATGAACAGCGTAATCCCCATGACGAATATGTACTCCCACTATAATATCAGCCTGGTTTCTCATACTAGATATTAGTTTGATAACATTAAGTCTGTATTTTTTTAAAGGAGTAAAGTATTTTCTAATTGCTGTTGAATGTTTTTGTAATAAAGCAGTATCTTTAACAAACCATCCATCTCTTAAGAGCCATCCTTGCATAAAAACGATCGCACTTGTTTGCAATTCCTCTGTTAATTTAGAATCACTCCAATTAAAAGGTTTTTCTCTAGTCAAGCTAACAGTTTTAAAAATTCCACTTTCAGCTAAACGTCGATTAAATTGATAACATTTAGTTCTAGCAAATTTATTGATACTAATTGGTAAATTTAGGGGAGGATAAGCGCAAAACAAGTCACGAGACGTTGATTCAAAAAACTCAGCATATTCTGCAAAAGCTGGGTTGAAAACTCTAATTTTATTTTCGATTGCAAAGGCGATACAGTTAGCAAAAAGCAGTAATCTGTTACCCAGTTGTCCAGATTTTGCAGATATGACTAACATCTATATTTAACCTCACACTTATTATTGACCTATCAAATGTAGACCCAACCATAAACAGTTTTGTCAGACAGTTAAATAACTAGACTGTCTGACAAATATTCCCGATTATGCGTGACGTTTTTGATGCCAATTCCAGGCGTGGGTTATGATATCTTTGATATCGCCATATTGAGGTTGCCAACCTAAAATTTTCCTAGCTTTTTCGCTACTTCCGACTAACATTGGGGGATCTCCGGGACGACGATCGCACTCGATCGCCTTAATTTCTTTTCCAGTTATTTCTCTGGCAGCGTCGATCGCTTCTTTTACCGAAAATCCACTGCCATTACCTAAGTTAAATATGTTAGAATCTCCACCATTTAATAGATATTCTAAACCTAAAACGTGAGCATCTGCTAAATCGCAAACGTGGATATAATCTCTGATACAAGTACCATCAGGAGTGGGATAATCTGTACCAAAAATTGACACTGATTCTCGTTTACCTAAAGCAGTCATTAACACCAAAGGTAACAAGTGAGTTTCTGGGTTATGATCTTCACCCAGCAAACCATTAGGATCGGCACCAGCAGCATTAAAATAACGGAAAGAGACAGATTTGAGATTATAAGCAATATCAAAATCTGCTAAAATCCGTTCTACCATTAACTTAGTTGCGCCGTAAGGATTGATCGGATCTTGGGGATGATCTTCGGGAATCGGAACTGTTTTGGGAACACCGTAAGTAGCACAAGTAGAAGAAAACACAAATTTCTTCACGTTAGCTGCTACCATTGCTTCTAAAAGTGTCAGAGTTCCTACTACGTTATTGCGATAATATTTCGCCGGATCTGTCACTGATTCACCGACATAAGCGTAGGCGGCAAAGTGCATAACTGCGGCGATGTTGCGACTAGAGAATAAGTTATCAAGCAAAGTACGATCGCCAGTATCACCGACGACTAATTCCACCTTTAACGCATTCTCTACAATATCTCGATGTCCATAAACTAAATTATCCAAAATCACCACGTCATAACCTGAATTTTGTAGTGCTTGGACAGCATGGGAACCGATATATCCGGCACCACCTGTAACTAAAATAGTAGGTTTTGTTTGCGACATTTTTCCCGAATGTAACTAATCTATTAATTTCAGACGACCCGCTTGTAAATAATCAAAAATGTGATTAATTTGACGGCGATCTTCCTCAGTAATTTGTTTGTCTGAAAGTATAGCTGAGGTAAGTTGCATATACTCTTCTCGACTAACTTGCCCGGAAATCAAGATTTGATCGATAATTTGCTTGACGTTAACTGTAGATTTGCCCTGAAAGTTTCCTCTCATAAATAGTTGACTTCCTTTATAGTTTGACCAGATTTTGGTACTAAACTACCACTTAGGCTAACAAAATATTTGCAGATGATTCAATACTAAAGCAATCATACTGCTTTTTCTTATGATGGCGAATTAGATACATTCAATCTTAATCAAACTTACCGCTGAGGTATCTTGGTATGCAGGTACACCGACTTTCTGCACTTTCGGACAATTACATCTTTTTATTGCACGATCGAGAAACGAATACTGCTGCTGTGGTCGATCCAGCAGAAGCTGCGCCAGTTTTGCGATCGCTGAAAATGCTGAATGCTGAGTTAGTTGCGATTTTTAATACCCACCATCATCAAGATCATGTAGGGGGTAATCAGCAGTTAATGGCAAGTTTTCCCAATGTTTGTGTTTATGGAGGCGCGGAGGACAAAGGTAGAATACCTGGACAACAGGTATTTTTAAAAGAAGGTTATCAGGTTACTTTTGCCGATCGAGTTGCTTCCGTTATTTTTGTTCCCGGACATACTCGCGCCCATATAGCTTACTATTTTCCTCCCACTGTTGCGGGAGAAACAGGGGAATTGTTCTGCGGCGATACTTTGTTTGCTGGTGGTTGTGGCAGACTGTTTGAAGGTACACCGACGCAAATGGTGGATTCTCTGGGCAAACTGCGGAATTTACCGGACAATACTAGAGTTTGGTGTGCTCATGAATACACTTTGAAAAATCTACAATTTGCTTTAACTGTAGATCGCGCCAATTCGGATTTGCAAGCTAGATATGATGAAGTGAAAACGGCACGCGATCGCCATCAGGCAACTGTACCATCAATGTTAGGTACAGAAAAGCAAACTAATCCCTTTTTACGTTGGGATAATCCTAATTTACAATCAGCAGTTAAGAGCCAAGACCCGATCCAAACCTTTGCCAAACTGCGGGGAATGAAGGATTGCTTTTAATTTTATTGAGATTTAGCGAGATAGGCAGATTTTGAGGAGTTGCGATCGTCCCCCTATTTCGCTAATATCGTATGTTCGGATATATTTTACCCAGGCTCTACAGGAACGCTCATGAGCAAACGAGTTCAATTAGTTTTATTACAAGATGTCAGCAAGCTGGGCAGATCTGGCGACGTTGTGGATGTAGCCCCTGGCTATGCCCGTAATTATCTCATTCCCAGGCAATTTGCGACTCACGTTACTCCCGGAATTCTCAAACAAGTAGAACGCCGCAGAGAACAAGAACGCCAACGCCTTGCGGAACTCAAGGAACAAGCACTTGTAATCAAAACTGCGATCGAAAATGTCGGTAACTTTACCGTGCGGAAGCAGGTTGGAGAAGGAGATGCTATCTTTGGTACTGTGACCAATCAGGAAGTCGCAGAAATCATTCAACAAGTGACTGGTCATGAAGTCGATCGTCGCGGTATTACTTTACCCGAAATTCGCAAGACTGGTACCTACAAAGCAGAAGTTAAGATTCACCCAGAAGTATCTGCCCAAGTAGACATTATAGTTCTAGCAACTGCAAGCTAATTGGGGGAAGGCAGAGGGCAGAAAGCAGAAGGCAAAAGGTTTTTTACAAGTAAATATTATGTTAATTCCTGATTCTTCTGTTCCCTCCCTCTTTGCTAATGGCTTAGGATAAAATTAGCCAATATTTATTATGGTAGACTCTATTAATTTTCAAAGTGTTGGCGATCGCTTACCTCCGCAAAATATCGAAGCTGAAGAATCGATTTTAGGGGGTATTTTAATCGATCCCGAAGCAATTAACCGTGTTGCCGATCAGTTAACTTCCGAATCTTTTTCTTTAGAAGCTCATAAAATTATTTATCGCGCCACATCAACTTTACATAGTCAAGGTAAGCCAACTGATTTATTAACTGTAATGGCTTGGCTTGCCGATCAGAAATTATTAGATAAAATTGGCGGTCAAAGTAAATTGGTGCAATTAGTCGATCGCACCGTCAGCGCCATCAACATCGACCAATATGCCAAACTAATAGTAGACAAATATATCCGCCGCAAATTGATTCATGTCGGACATGAAATTACCCAATTAGGTTACAATACCGCTAAAGAATTACCAATTGTTCTTGATGAAGCCGAAGAAAAAGTTTTTGGCATCACCCAAGAACGACCCCAACAAGGTTTAATATCAATTTCCGAAACTTTAATTCATACATTTCAAGAATTAGAAATCCGAAATCAAGAATTAACTGCACCCGGACTTACTTGCGATTTTTATGATTTAGATGCCATGACAGGCGGTTTTCAGCGTTCAGACTTAATTATTGTAGCTGGTAGACCGTCAATGGGAAAAACTTCTTTTTCCGTAAGTGTTGCCCAAAATATTGCTGGAAAGCACCGATTACCGATTGCTATTTTCAGCTTAGAAATGTCAAAAGAGCAATTGGTACAAAGAATGTTATCTTGCGAAGCAGAAATTGAAAGTAACCGTTTGCGATCGGGTAGAATCAGTCAAAACGAATGGGACACTTTAAGCCGTGCTTTAGGAGTTTTAACCGAATTACCAATTTATATTGACGACTCCGCCAACATTACTGTTACCGAAATGAAAAGCCAAGCCCGACGCTTGCAAGCAGAAATCGGCGGAGAATTAGGATTAATATTAATAGATTACTTGCAATTAATGGAAGGCGGCAGTGATAATCGCGTCCAAGAATTATCTAAAATAACCCGCAGTTTAAAAGGCTTAGCCCGTGAATTAAATGTACCAGTAATAGCCTTATCTCAGCTAAGTCGCGGAGTAGAAGCCAGAACAAATAAACGCCCGATGATGGCAGATTTGAGAGAAAGTGGATCGATCGAACAAGACGCAGATTTAGTAGTCATGCTTTATCGTGATGAATACTATAACCCAGACTCTCCCGATCGAGGCGTAGCAGAAATCATTATTACCAAACACCGCAACGGCCCCACAGGAACAGTAAAATTACTCTTCGACCCGCAATTTACCCGTTTCCGAAATATGGCTTCACCTCATCGTTAAAGGGATTGGGGATTGGGGACTAGGAAAGTTTTGACTTTTGAGTTAGGGAGAGAGTTTTAAGTTTGAAATTTTTTCCCCTCTGCTCCCCTGCTCCCCTGCTCCCCTACTCCCCTGCCTTCTAGCTACCGATTCTCAACAATTCCACATCAAAAACTAGGGTAGCGTTAGGAGGAATAACTCCACCAGCGCCACGAGCACCGTAACCTAAATCTGGGGGAATAATTAATTGACGACGACCGCCCACTCTCATGGTACTGAGTCCCTCATCCCAACCTTTAATTACTTGACCTGCACCTAATTTAAAGGAAAAGGGTTCATTGCGATCGCGCGAACTATCAAACTTTTTCCCATTCTCCAAAGTGCCAGTATAATGCACCGTCACCTTTTGACCAGCTTTAGGAGTAGTGCCAGTTCCTTCTACCAACTCCACATACTTTAGACCAGAAGGCGTTGTCACGACTTCTTTATCAGAATCAGCACTTGATGGATTAGACATAGTATTACTCGCCAATAAAGTACCTTGGGGTGCTGAACTAGTCACCTGCTGTTGAGGCTTAGTCAGTTCATCAGCTAAAGCTGGTTTTTCAGGGCTGCTAAGTTGCGCCACCAGCAAAATTAACCCACAGACCAGCATAACTGCAACGCTGATCAGAATCGCTTTCAAAATTCTTCCTCCCTGAAATCTTTGCAGCTGCCATCAAATCCTAGCAGTTTTCTTAGCGCCACAGCTTATTTTCCAAGTCACGCACCTGACGTTCCAAACGATCGATCCTTCCCCGTAACTCATCCACTTCCGACTGACGCGCCACACCCAAGTCCTGCATCATATTTCGCATCTGGCGCTGCATCTGCGCCTCAAAATTATTACCTTGATCTGACTTCAACTGATTCATCAAATCATCAACAAACGCCTTCGCTTGGTCAGGATTAATCTTACCTTCCTTCACCCATTCATCGCTGACTTCCCGAATTTTCTCCGCCACCAAAGATGTCGTACCTACACCAATCATCAATAGCTGCTTCAGCCAATTATTACTGTCCATACTCTTTTCCCACTTCCTTGCTCAAAAAAGACAACTAAAATATTGCCCAGATAGCTATGCTGGAACTTGTGCATTCCGGCACAATTCCATTTTGTCATCCGATTTTAAATTTGAGATTTTCGATTTCAAATCTCAGAACTCACAATTCTCCCAGTCCCCAATACCCTATCCCCAGTCTAAGATAATCAATAAATTAGTTACGTTGCTACTCTCAATGTCTAATTGTCCTCGTTGTCAACAACCAATTAAACCCCAAGCAATTACTTGTCCCCATTGCCGTTTGGAGTTAAAAGCTCACGGTCATCCGGGTATTCCTTTACACCGTGCCACAGGGGAAGCGCCATTATGTGATAGTTGCGTTTATCACGCAGATGATACTTGTAATTATCCCCAGCGACCTCATGCTAGAGAATGTACGCTTTACCAAGATATTAATGCGCCAAAGATGGAAGTTAAACCACAAGCTAATCAATCATTTCAGTTATGGTTTAAGCGGAATTCGCTTTGGATTATCCTGTTAATTGTATTATTGATTAGTTTTTTAATCACCCTTTTGCAATAGCAGTCATACTAAAACAAACTGGCAGTAATAGAACTTTTTAATTCAGAAGTTTCTGGTAGAGTTGGCATTTCATCACTGGCTTTTTTTTGTTGGAAAAGTGCCAAATTAAACCAGAAAGTTGTACCTACTCCAACTTCACTTACTAAGTGAACTGTGGTGTGATGTTTTTCTATAATGTTGCGGACAATTGAAAGTCCTAACCCGGTTCCTTCTAAGGTATGGACGCGATTTTCGACTCGGAAGAACCGCTCAAAAATTGCTTGTTGATCTTCCGGTGCAATGCCAATTCCGGTATCGGAAACTTCAATTCTTACCTGGGGTGTTTGGGTTTGGTTGTGGGAGTTTTCTTCCCCAGTTAAGAGATAGGCGCGAATTGCGACTTTCCCACCATAAGGAGTGAATTTTAGGGCATTACCTACCAGATTAGCAAACACTTGTAATAGTAAATCGTAGTGTCCTAAAACTTGTGGTAAATCTGGCTCAATTTCTTGGATTAATTCAATGCCTTTGTCTTTTGCGTTGAGTTGGTAAGTTCTGAGTGTTTGTTCAATTGGTTGGGCAATATCTAAGGCTTCAAAATGATAGATACGGCAGGATGATTCTAACCTAGATAATTCTAAAACATCATTGACTAGGCGAGTTAGGCGATCGGTCTCGTTATTCGCCGTCTCTAAAAATTCCTTGCGTTGTTCTTCGTTTAAATCTTCACCGTATTCGTGCAAAGTTTCAATGAACGATTTAATATTAAACAAAGGTGTTCTCAACTCATGGGAAACATTACTAATGAAATGACTTTTCGCCTCATTGAGTTCCACTTCGCGAGTAATATCTTGCACCGTCATGGCAATTCCCTTAACACTTTCCCGATATTGGTCAAGAACAGTAGTTAATAAAATGCGAATCGTGCGATTTATTGGTTGATTTAATGTCACCCGAAATTGTGCGCCTTCTTTATCACCTTCGTCTTTTGCCATTTTATAAAGTGGTCGAGTCAGTTCCGAGGTGACTTCTTGGGGTAAGTGAAATAAAACATTTTCCCCGACAACATCAGCAAGTTCCCAACCAAAAATTCGTTTAGCAGTGGGATTAACTAAAATTACTTGTAAATTAGTATCAAGTAAAACTGCTCCATCAGCAATTGTTGAAACTAAAGTTTCTAATTTAGCTTTTTCTGCGGTTAACTCTTCGATGTTTTGTTCTTCATAACTTTCCAGTCTTTCTGCCATTTCGTTGAAACTGGAAATTAACTCTCCTAATTCTCCTCCCAATGGCAAATCAATCCGCTGATTAAAGTTTCCCGCAGCGATATTTTTTACCCCGACGACTAATTCTTTAATTGGTTGAGTAATTGTTAAGGCATTAATCACGCCGCCGAGAATTACCATTACCCAAATTGAAACAAAAACTGCGATCGTCACATCCCTAGTTAAATGAGATGATGTGACTACTGTGGCATTGGGATTAATCCCAATTGCCAAAACTCCTAAATATTTGCCCCCCTGAGTTAGAGGTACAAACACATCAGTAACTTCCCCATTGGGAGTGAGATGCTGACGAATCATTGGCAACTCAGAATTGCTGGCGTAATCTGGAGGCAGTTGTATCCGACGTTCAATTGTTAGGGAATTTTGGACTTCCGACTGCCAAAAAGGAAGACCAAAAAAGATTTTGCCCTCTGTATCCGCATAAAGCATATAGCGGACACTGGAAGTGTTATCGAAGAAACGTTCGGAAAAACGTGCAACTTCCGTCAGATTGTTTTCGGCAATTAGGGGGGATACATTGGTTGCCAAGAGGATTCCCAAGTCACGACCAAAACGGGTATCGTTGAGACGAGCATCCTCTTGAATGGTATTAACTGCCCAAAAGGTAAGACCACTCATTAGCAAAGAGACTATCAAGGTAGCCGCAGCCATTAACCTTGTTTGCAGTGTAAACTCTGACCACCAATGGGCGATAGCTTCTCGAATTGTTTTCAGGAGGACCAGCATCTTGACAAAGGATGGAGGACAACAAAGGGAAGGTGAACTAAGAAGTTTGCCTCATTGCCAAACTTCTTTGCTATTCATACTTTAAAGGCTATTCGCAAAAAAAGTTAGGGGATAGCTTTGTTACTGATATCCCGCCGATAGTATGCGCCTGCAAATTGGATTCTATCGACAGCTTTGTAAGCGAGGGCTTTGGCACTACTTATATTGTCGCCTATAGCCGTAACTCCTAAAACTCTACCGCCATCGGTGACTAAAGTTTGGTCAAATTTAGTCCCTGCATGGAATACTACTGCGCCAGTTGATTCTGCTGAAGAAATGCCTGTAATTTCTTTACCTTTGGGGTAATCTCCAGGATATCCAGAGGAAGACATGACTACACAGACGCAAGCGCCGGATTTCCAGCTAATAGGCGGCATTTCGGCAAGTCGCTGTTCAACACAGGCTAACATTAATTCTTCTAGGGGTGTTTCAAGCATTGGTAACACAGCTTGGGTTTCTGGGTCGCCGAAACGACAGTTAAATTCTAGGACTTTCAATTCGCCTTGGGGGGAAATCATTAGTCCGGCGTAGAGTACGCCGCGATAGTCGATTTGGCGTTTTTGGAGAGTTGCGATCGCTCTTTCCAACACTTCTCGTTCTATCCTTTCCATAAGGGAAGGTGTCACCAAAGGCGCAGGTGCATAAGCACCCATTCCCCCAGTATTCGGGCCAGTATCTCCCTCCCCAATCCGTTTATGATCTTGAGCAGGGATTAAAGGGCGAATTGTCACCCCATCCGTTAAAGCTAAAACGGAAGCTTCCTCACCTATTAAACATTCTTCAATTACTACGGTGACTGGGGACTGGGGATTGGGGACTGGGGACTGGGTGATACTTTTGCCGATACCTTCTTTAAAGATAGTGGTAATTGCTGTTTGTGCTTCTTCTAGTGTTTGCGCGACTATTACGCCTTTTCCCGCTGCTAGTCCATCAGCTTTTACGACAATAGGTGCGCCTTGTTGGGTGACGTAAGCTTTCGCCGTTTCTGCATCAGTGAAAGTTGCAGACTTCGCTGTAGGAATTCCTGCTTCTTCCATTAAAGCTTTTGCCCAAGCTTTTGACGCTTCAATTTGAGCACCTACTTTGCTAGGGCCAAAAACCGGGATATTTTGAGATTGTAGAGCATCAGTAATTCCCAAAGCTAGGGGAACTTCGGGGCCAACAACAACTAAAGAAATGTTATTTTTTTGAGCAAAACTGCCAATTCCGGCAAAATCATCGACAGCTAACGGTACATTTTGGCATTTTTCCATTATCGCCGTTCCGCCATTCCCAGGAGCTACGAATACTTGTTCTACTTGTGGAGATTGTAAGAGTTTCCAAGCTAAGGCGTGTTCCCTTCCGCCGTTACCAACTACTAATATTTTCACTTTGTCCTCGCACTTTTAAAGATAGATGCTAATTTCGCTATTAATGGGCGGGTAATAGTATAAACCTAATTAGAATAACAAAGGCACTGTTTCCTAGTTTTCTTCCCAATTTGCCAGCAGCAAAATTTTCGGGTGATGCTACTATATGAAAGCACAGGAACCCTCACCGCCAACTAAACCCCAAAATAAAAGGAGAAATAGAATTTGAGCAAAACACAACGGGAAAATAACTCTTATAGCCAACCTATTTAACTGATAAACTCCTCCTTTTCTTCCCTCTGCGTTCTCTGCGTCTCTGTGGTTCAAAAAAATCTAAAACTTATAAATTTAAACAGTGAACTCATCAAAAGGTTGATTTATTTTATATGACTTACTCCGCATCTACCCCAAACCCCAAAAATAATAAAGTTCAAGAAGAAAAGATTCCCAATGCTGATTACCGAGTACTCGATCGCGAAAAACTCAGCAAAATGTATCAGCATTATGTAGAAGTAAAAGATAAATATCCTCACTCATTATTATTGTATCGTGTTGGTGATTTTTTTGAAACTTTTTTTCAAGATGCGATCGTCATTGCTAGGGAATTAGAATTAGTTTTAACTAGCAAACATGGGGGCGAAGTTGGTAGAGTCCCGATGACAGGTGTACCTCACCATGCTTGGGAACGTTACACTACTCAATTAATAGAAAAAGGTTATGCGGTTGTTATTTGCGATCAAGTAGAAGATGCTGCTGATGCTGTAGGTTTAGTTAGGCGAGAAGTGACGCGAGTTCTTACGCCGGGAACTTTGTTAGAAGAGGGAATGTTAAAAGGGCGGCGCAATAATTATTTAGCAGCAGTTGTAATTGCTAATACGCACTGGGGTTTAGCTTATGCTGATATTTCAACAGGGGAATTCTTAACTATTCAATCGAGTAATTTAGAGCATTTATCTCAGGAATTAATGCGTTTACAACCTGCGGAAGTGTTGATTCCAACTAATGCACCTGATTTAGGTAGTTTACTACGTCCGGGAGAGAGATCGGAACATTTACCCGATGTATTACCACCAGCTTTTTGTTATGCTTTACGTCCGCAAATTCCCTTTACTTTGGGTGAAGCGAAACAGCGACTTTTGCAGAAATTTAAAGTACGATCGCTAGAAGGTTTAGGTTGCGAACATCTGCCTTTAGCGGTGCGTGCTGCTGGTGGTTTATTGCAATATTTAGAAGATACACAAAAAAATAACCAAGTTCCATTACAACCTTTACGCACTTATACTTTAACAGATTTTTTAATTCTCGATCATCAAAGCCGCCGCAACTTAGAAATTACGCAAACTGTCAGAGATGGGACTTTTCATGGTTCTTTGCTGTGGGCGATCGACAAAACTTGCACTACAATGGGTGGGCGTTCTTTGCGTCGTTGGTTGTTGCAACCATTATTAGATAATAAAGGAATTAGAGCTAGACAAGATACAATTCAAGAATTATTTGAAAATGTTTCTTTACGCCATGAATTACGTCAATTATTACGGCAAATTTATGATTTAGAAAGATTGACAGGACGTGCAGGTTCAGGAACAGCTAGCGCCAGAGATTTAGTTGCTTTAGCTGATTCTTTGCAGCGGTTGCCAGCTTTAGCCAAATTAGTAGAAAATGCTCGTTCTCCCTATTTAAGAGCTTTACAAAAAGTTCCACCTATTTTAGAACAATTAGCCCAAAGATTGCATAATCATTTAGTTGAGTCTCCGCCAATTCATATTACTGAAGGTGGGTTAATTCGACCCGGAATAAATGCTCAATTAGATGCAATGCGTCAAGAAGCGGAAGACGACCAAAAATGGTTAGCAAATTTAGAAGCTACGGAAAGAAGCAAAACAGGTATTTCTAATTTAAAGGTAGGTTATACCAAATCTTTTGGTTATTATATTAGCATTTCTCGTGCTAAAGCTGACCAAGTTCCTGATAATTATATTCGCAAACAAACTCTGACTAATGAAGAGAGATATATCACCCCAGAATTGAAGGAAAGAGAGAATCGAATTCTCACAGCGCGAGAAGATTTGAATCGTTTGGAATATGAGATTTTTGTGAGTTTGCGGGCGGAAGTTGCCCAAGAAGCTGAGTTAATTCGCAATATTTCTCGTGCTGTTGCTGCTGCTGATGTTTTAGGCGGTTTAGCAGAGATAGCAGTGTCTCAAGATTATTGTCGTCCGAATATGATTGAAGGGCGAGAAGTTAATATTATTGATGGGCGACATCCGGTGGTGGAACAGTCTTTACCTTCTGGTTTTTTTGTGCCTAATTCTACTCGTTTGGGAAGGGAAGATTCATTGAACCGCAGAGACGCAGAGAACGCAGAGAAGAAGGGAGATAAGCCAGATTTAATTATTTTAACAGGGCCAAATGCGAGTGGAAAGAGTTGTTATTTAAGGCAGGTTGGTTTAATTCAATTGATGGCACAGGTTGGGAGTTTTGTGCCAGCTAAGGCGGCGACTTTGGGAATTTGCGATCGCATTTTTACCCGTGTCGGTGCAGTAGATGATTTAGCAACAGGTCAATCTACTTTTATGGTAGAAATGAATGAAACGGCGAATATTTTAAATCATGCTACGGCGAAATCTTTGGTTTTGTTAGATGAAATTGGTAGAGGTACAGCAACTTTTGATGGGCTTTCTATTGCTTGGGCGGTGGCGGAATATTTAGCAACAGAGATTAAGGCGAGGACAATTTTTGCAACTCACTATCATGAATTAAATGAGTTAGCTTCGTTGTTACCAAATGTGGCAAATTATCAAGTAACAGTCAAAGAATTGCCAGATAAAATAGTCTTTTTACATCAAGTGCAACCAGGCGGCGCAGATAAATCTTATGGCATAGAAGCAGGACGTTTAGCGGGTTTACCTCCAGTGGTAATTCAACGGGCAAAACAAGTAATGGGGCAAATTGAAAAGCATAGTAAAATTGCTGTAGGCTTAAGGGAAGGTGTACAAACTGAACGTAATTCTACTAAGAGGAAATCGAAGAAAAAACCTCTAGAAATTCCTTTTGCAGATGAGGAACGAGAACTTGAACAAGAAATGGAATAAGTGATTATTTTATCTGTAATGAAGCCAATTTTGAATTTCTTTCGCTAACCAAATACACTCCTCTTCACTTAAATTAGTGATTTGACAATAAGTAGTATCGAAAAAGCGAATGCTGATTTTACGACTCCCGTAAATGCAGCTTTATCCTGAACTGCGGCGGTACGTCCTAGTTTTTGTTGCAGTTGGTAACGTTCTAGAAGTATCTGTTCTGGTTGAAGCATTTTTCTACCATATATAACTAGATTCGATCGGTCTGTTATGACAACTTTAGTCGTTTTCTTGGGGAATTTACAACTGAAGTCGCTACTACAAACTTTTGATCGTCTCCTCTCCCAATCGTCTCAAAATTTGCAACACAAGATAAAGTTCATTACTTGGATTGAGCAACGAAAAAAGCCTAGAGTTTGCATATTCCGCAGTGGGTTGGCGAGTCGCTTTCAAAAACAAAAACTCATTCCCATTCGTAATCATGCCAAACGTGGGTTGAGCCATCTGTGGGTTGCTCAACATATAAGCCAGCGCTTGAGGAATTGCCCTTGTCACTGCAAAATCACTTCGCTTCGACTCAATCACCAACAGCCACAAGCGATTTTTCAACACTAGCACATCAATACGCCCCCGAATCACTTTGCCTTCATCCTCTAACTCCACATCGACACTAGTTTCTGTCTCAATCCGAAACGGCTGGTGATAAAAACCCGCTAAATCCAGTAACGGAGCAGCACTACCATCTTGACGCTGTTTTCTAGCATTGGTGGATCTTCCATCAATTCCATAAAATTGGCTTTCACCCGATCTAACAAATGCTGTTCTACCTCACTCAAAGGAGGATTATCAGTAGACCACTCCCAGAAAAAGCTTTGATTTTGAGCCAGATGTAACCCAAATGCCTGTTTGAGTTCGCGAAGCGTCACTTCATTAGCCGGAATTGTTTGCACCATTTCACTTTATTTACCTATACTTATTTCTCACGTTGCTGACCATTTTAGACGGGGTTGATAATCTTCTTTGCCTGCAATTAAAACATTACCATATTCATCGCAAATACCAGCTTTACCAACTCCATGTACTGCGATTTTACCTCGACAAATTGTTCTACTATAATGTTCATGATGATGACCGTGAAACATTTTATGTGCGCCAAGTGCTAAAGCTAAATCATCTAATTCCTTAAACCCAAACCGATGGGAAGATGGCGCTTCATGGGTAACTAAAATATCAGCTTTTTGTTTCCAAAGCATGGCATAATCTTGCCAAAAAATAGTTACATGATGTTTGCGGGGAATGCTATCACGCCAGCGTTGTCCTCTACCGCAAGTATGAAGTAAATCTTGGCGGGTGGGAAATCTGGGTTTTGCTGGAGGTCGCCAAATTTTTTCCCGGAAAACTCCGCCTAAACCAGCTATTCTTTTGCCATCTATTTCTACTACTCTGCCATGCAAATTACGATCGCCCAATTTAGAACCAAACAAGTTATCATACCAATTGTCTTGATCGCCATCATGATTACCTGGAATAAACCAAACTTCAGTTTGATCCAAAATTTCGGCAAGTTCTTCATCAAGCGATCGTTCTAAATCACAATCACCTAACAACACTACAGCTTTTGGAGAGTAAGCTTTTACACCCCGAATTATTGGTTTAAAATCACCGTGAGGATCTCCAGCAAATAAAATCATTTCCCAAGAAACAGGCGATAGCGAACTATATAAGGCAGAAGGCAGAAGACAAGAAAAGCGATAATTGTTTTGGAGGTTAATATAAATACAAAAGACCGAATAATTAAAAGAAATCTGCCATCCAAGGTACAGAACCTGCAAAAATTTGTGTGGCAGTAGCAAGAGCTTTTTCAGTAGCTTCTAAAAAACCACTAAATTGTAATTGGTGGGGTGTATAAAGTCCCGTGTAAAGAGGTGAGAGTCCACGTATATTTAACTGTAACTCCCCTTTACCTCCCCTCGTTACTTCGCCACTTCCACCAGACACCCTGAGAATAAAATTGCCATTATTACCAGTCAATAAATCATCTTGAACTGTTAAATGTAACTCAGCTTCCACCCCTGCTGGATAACCACGTTCTGAGAGTGCTTTTGCTACATCAATTATCCGTAGCATCCAGATACTTGAATTTTTTACCTTGGCTGTTTGCTCTGGCAAAAATAATAGTAATGGGTGAATAACTGAACCGCGCCAGGTGGCTGTTTTAATTTGAGAACGATGATCTGCGACAAATGTCCACAACCGTTTCGCCGCTGCTATTGTCAAAGCTACCCAATCTAGAATTACTAATTGGGACTCTTTGGCATTTTGATGGAAAATAATATAGCCTTCTGGTTGGCTTTGTGCACCCACCAAGTAAGCATAAATTACTTCGTGTTCTCGCAGCGGGATAATTCCTTCCCAAAGTTCTCGCGGCTGGATAATTGCTTCCCAAATTGCTTGGTGGCGATCCAGATTGCCATTTATTTTAATGGCTGATTGACAATAAATGTCAGAAAAAATTTTGTAATTAATCGGAGAGACTGGTTGGATGGGGAGAGTGCGATCGCTTAACCCTATACTATTAGTCGGTATTTCATAAAGACAAGCATTTCCTCCCTGTTCATAGCCGACTTTTCGATACAATCTTTGCGTCGCTGGATAAAGTGCTGAAATCGGTACTTCCCTTTCGTGGAGTTCCTGAAGCGTCTGCGATAGCAACTCAAAAGCAACCCCCGTTCCCCGCTGTTCTGGTGGTACTCCCACCGCTGCTAGTCCCGCCATCGCTACACTTTTACCCCCAAACCATTGTCCCATCTGGTATATACCCAAACCACCAACTATTCGTCCCCCTTCCCGGACTACCCGGAAGTTCTCTAAACCCAAGCGATGGAAGTATCTTTCCGTGTTGGGAAAAGCAAAACATTGACCAAGAATAGCTGCTAGTTGCTTCGCCTCTTCTTCATGGGACAGCGAACCAAATTCTAAGTGAAGTTTCATAAATTTTTCCGGGAAATGCAACGAAATTGAAACAATCAATAGGCAAATTTTATGCTACTCAACAATTGAACAAGAAAAACGTTAAAGTTCATTACAGAAGTTACAGATGGTAAAACTGTCGTGATACCTTCGTTGATGTTGACTTTCCGAACCTTGAGAGTTGAGATTAAAGATGGAGAACACTTTGAACTTGCAATCACTTCAATCCAGCCACAATACAGTTCGTGAAGATTTTAGCGAGTACGTAGCTCATCTCCAGCTTCACATGGCTTTACAAGCACGTAATTTAGTGCCAACTCTAACTCAAGCGGCAGACAGCCGAGAACAACTTTTACACCAAACGCAAGCTGAGTTGGAAAAAATGATTTCCCGGCAAATGCGCTAAAGATATCTGTTTCTCAGTACTAGTACGGACAAGTTGCGATCGCTCCAAAATAACATTCGGTTAATACCCAGATGACAGAAGCCGCTACCTAACTTTACTGGACGATCGAAAAATCTTTATATATTTTTTACACACAGCACTGAGGAAAGCACTATAATATAGAAGTGTGAGACATGGGGCTGTAATGGTTTCGACAGGTCGGCGAACACTGTCTCGTGATACAGGTCGAGAGTGAGTCTTCTCTCGCTAATACCGGGCTCAAAAAAAAGTAAAGGCGAAAAACAACATCGTTCCTTTTGCTCGCACAGCTGTAGCTGTTGCATAATAACCTCTAATTCAGGTTACGAGCATCTGTAAACCGACTCCGTTAAGGAATACAGAAACAACCCCAACGGATGCGTTAGTAAGTTGTCTCTGGTAGATTTACTAGCAAAGAACTCACCAGAGCATCCCATTGTCCGGGATAATGGACGATTCCCGCCTTGAGGATCAGATAGGCTAAACCTGTGAAGGAGCGGGAGGCAAATACCCGGTTTGGACAGCCGTTCAATTCGGCTCAGCTCCATTTTATACCGAAAACGCTATACCGAAGCTATATGACCACCCTTTACTGGGTGGTCTAAGTTTTTTTTAAGGGGAACTCTCGGAGCAACAGAGAAGAGAATTCAAAACTTAAAACTCCCCAAATTTTGTAGGGGCGGGTTTAGTAGACAACCTTTGCCACTTACAGACAATATGAAGGCAAAATCCGCCCCTACAACTCAAAACAGTCTTAGATATATCTCCCAAGAAACTATTAAGATATCGTGACTTGCCGCAGAACTGAGGTAAAAATAACCTTAACGAGACTCAAGAGGTTCTGCTCAAGATGCAGCCAATTCGGACATTTAACGTTACACCTTCCTTACCGCCGCGCTTAGAACCCTTGCGGCAGTTAGCTTATAACCTACACTGGGATTGGAATGTTGATACCAAAGATTTATTTCGTCGTTTAGACCGAGATTTGTGGGAATCTAGCCGCCACAACCCAGTTTTAATGCTTGGTACAATCTCCCAAAGTCGATTACAGGAAGTAGCAGAAGACGAAGGCTTTATTGCCCAAATGGAAAGGGCGGCTCAACAATTAGAAGATTATCACCATCGATTAACTTGGTATCACAAAAACCGCAAATTAAGCACTGGTTCAAAAGTACCAAGTAGTGGGGAAGATTCTGAAGGTTTACCTCATGAATATCATTCATTAACCACTAACCAAACCGAATGCTATGCGTACTTTTCTATGGAATTTGGGCTAACAGATTGCTTGCCCATTTATTCTGGTGGTTTAGGAGTTTTAGCAGGAGATCATTTAAAATCTGCTAGCGATTTAGGATTACCTTTAGTTGGGGTTGGTTTACTTTATCAAGAAGGTTATTTTAGCCAATTTCTGAATGCTGATGGTTGGCAAACGGAACATTACCCAATCAATGATTTTTACAATATGCCTTTACATCTGGAACGCCATCCAGATGGTTCAGAAATTCGCATTGAAGTAGATTATCCGGGGCGGAAAGTTTATGCGCGAATTTGGCGGGTCCAAGTAGGAACTGTACCTTTGTATTTGCTGGATACTAATATTGATGCCAACCCCAGTAAATACGATCACGATATCACCGATAGATTGTACGGCGGTGATATTGATATGCGGATTCACCAAGAAATGATGTTAGGAATTGGTGGGGTGCGTGCTTTAACAGCTTTGGGTTTAAAACCAACAGCTTTCCACATGAATGAAGGTCACTCCGCCTTTTTGTCATTGGAACGGATTCGGGTTTTAATTCAAGAACAAGGTTTAAATTTTGCTCAAGCGAAGCAGGTAATTGCTGCTAGTAGCATTTTTACTACTCACACTCCTGTACCAGCAGGAATTGATTTATTTCCTCCTGATAAAATCCTTTATTACCTGGGTTATTATGCAGATATATTCGGTTTACAAAAAGAAGAATTTTTGGCTTTAGGACGAGAAGAAACTGGTGATTTAAGTGCGCCATTTAGTATGGCAATTTTGGCAATTAAAATGGCATCTTTTGTGAATGGGGTTGCCAAATTACATGGAGTAGTGTCACGGTCAATGTTCAAAGGACTTTGGCCTAGTTTACCTGTGGATGAAGTACCAATTACATCAATTACTAATGGTGTTCATGCGCGTAGTTGTGTTTCTCCGGTAATGCAGGGTTTGTACGATCGCTATTTAGGCCCTCGGTGGGAAAGGGCTTCTAGTAGCGATCCTTTGTGGGATAAAGTAGCAGCAATACCAGATGAAGAATTATGGCGATATCATGAACGTTGTCGCGCCGAATTAATTGTATTTGCACGGGAAAGATTGGCCAAAAAATTGCGGGAAAGGGGTGCTTCAGTAGACCAAATTTCCCAAGCAGCGGAAGTTCTCGATCCGAGTGTTTTAACTATTGGGTTTGCCCGTCGATTTGCTACTTATAAACGGGCGACTTTGTGGATGCGTGATATGGAACGCATCAAGCGAATTATGCTAGCCAATAAATCGCGGAGATTGCAATTTGTCATTGCGGGAAAAGCACACCCTCAAGATATTCCCGGTAAAGAGTTAATTAAAGCAATTAACCATATAATTGGGGAAGAAAATTTGAGTCGTAATGTGGTGTTTATTCCCGATTACGATTTAAATGTTGCCCGACACATGATTGCGGGTTGTGATGTGTGGTTAAATACTCCCAGAAGACCAAGAGAAGCTTCTGGTACTAGTGGAATGAAAGCCTCAATGAACGGCCTTTTAAACCTTAGTGTTTTGGACGGTTGGTGGGATGAAGCTGATTATGTCCGCACTGGTTGGCCCATTGGTCATGGGGAAGATTATGATGACCCAAATTATCAAGATGAAGTGGAAGCAAATGCACTTTATGATTGCATTGAAAAAGAGGTAGTACCGCTATTTTATAATCGGGATGTTGAAGGTACTCCTCGCGGTTGGGTAAGCAAAATGAAAGATGCAATTCGCATCAATTGTCCCTATTTTAATACGGCAAGAATGGTGCGAGAGTATGCGTCTAGGGCTTATTTCCCAGCTTGCGATCGCTACTTTACCATGACTTCCGAAAACTATGAACCTGCGAAAGAATTAGCTGACTGGAAAAACAAAATGTTTGACCAGTGGTACGACATGAAAATTGAAAGTGTTGATGTATCTGAAGGAGAACAAATTCAAATTAATCAGACAGTTCATGTTAAAGCCAGAATTAATTTAGCAGGAATTAATCCCGATCATGTGCACGTAGAACTGTACACTGGTTTGTTAAATGCCAACGGAGATATTGTCAACGGAACGCCAACACAAATGGATTACCAAGGTGCTGATCCTGATGGAATTAGCATTTACACTGGCAATATTACCTACACTTCTAGTGGTTTGCAGGGAATGTCTTTGCGGGTTTTACCTAAGCATGAATATCTTAGCAGTCCTTATGATTTAGGATTGATTCTTTGGGCACAATAAACCCCACCCC
>NZ_JADEWG010000333.1 GCF_015207735.1 [Phormidium] sp. LEGE 05292 | reverse complement strand
CCAGAAGATGAAGTTCTCATAGATGGAGTACTCAAAAATAGCTGGCGGGAAATTGTCGTAGAAGTGGACGCTTCTGGAGGGGAGAAAATCAATCGCGTTAATTATGAGATTAGCGTACTTCAGGCATTAAGAGAACAACTGCGGTCTAAAGAAATTTGGGTAGTTGGTGCTAAACGTTATGGTAATCCCGAATTAGACCTCCCGAAAGATTTTGAGGTGCAACGGCAGGTTTATTATCAAGCTTTAGGTCAGCCAACTGATGCTGAAACTTTTATTAGGAGCTTACAGCAAAAAATGACAGCATCTTTAGAGCAATTAGATAGCCAAATGCCGAAAAATCAAAAGGTAAAAATTCTAAATAGAGATAATGGCTGGATTTCAGTTTCCCCTCTAGAAGCACAACCAGAACCGTTAAACTTACAGCGACTCAAGGGAGAATTGATTTCGCGGTGGCCGATGACTAGTTTATTGGATATTCTCAAGGAAACTGATTTACGAGTCGGGTTTACGGAACAGTTTCATAGTGTAGCTTCTCGCGAAAATTTGGAGAGAAAGATTTTACAAAGACGGTTATTGCTCTGTTTATTTGGATTAGGAACTAATACAGGTATTAAACGGCTTAGTAGCGGGGGAACTGGAGAAAATTACCCTGATTTGTTATATGTTAAACGACGTTATATTCACAAAGAAAATTTGCGGAATGCCATAATTCAGGTAGTTAATGCAATTTTTCAGGTAAGAATGCCCCATATTTGGGGTGAAGGGACAACTGCTTGTGCTTCTGATTCTAAAAAGTTCGGTTCTTGGGATCAGAATTTGATGACTGAGTGGCACATCCGTTATGGTGGTCGTGGGGTGATGATTTACTGGCACGTTGAGCGGAAATCGGTTTGTATTTATTCTCAGTTAAAAACCTGTTCTTCTTCCGAAGTGGCGGCGATGATTGAGGGTTTATTGCGCCACTGCACGGATATGAAGTTGGAAAAGAATTATGTTGATACTCATGGTCAAAGTGAAGTGGCTTTTGCTTTTTGTCATCTGTTAGGTTTTCAGTTATTGCCTCGGTTGAAGAGAATTCACAAACAGAAGTTGTATCGGGTTGTTGCTGGTCAAAGTAATGCTTATCCTAATTTACAGCCTGTATTGACTAGGCCAATTAATTGGGATTTAATTAGGAATCAGTATGACCAAATGATTAAGTATGCAACTGCTTTGAGGTTGGGGACGGCGGAGACTGAGGTAATTTTAAAACGTTTTAGTCGCTCTAATTTAGTACATCCTACTTATCAAGCTTTGGCTGAGTTGGGAAAGGCCGTGAAGACGATTTTTTTGTGTGAATATCTAGCCTCGGAAGAGTTGCGCCAAGAAATTAATGAAGGGCTAAATGTGGTGGAACAATGGAATAGTGCTAATAGTTTTATTTTTTATGGGAAGAACAGTGAAATTGCTACGAATCGATTAGAAGACCAAGAGATAGCGGTATTGTCTTTGCATTTGTTGCAAATTTGTTTGGTGTATATCAATACGTTGATGATGCAGCGAATTTTGTCGGAAAAAGATTGGTTAAAGTTGATGCACAGAGATGATTTTCGCGCTCTCACTCC
>NZ_JADEWG010000332.1 GCF_015207735.1 [Phormidium] sp. LEGE 05292 | reverse complement strand
CCTCTGCTCCTCTGCCCCCCTGTCCCCCTGCCTCTATGCCTTCCCCAATCTGGCCTTATGTTACCCCAGGAATCCCAGACGATTTGTTCGATCGCTTACCGGGCATTCCCCTAAGCAAGCGAGAAGTGCGACTGTTGTTAATCTCTCATCTGCGTCTCACTCCTGACACAGTTTTGTGGGATATTGGCGCAGGCACAGGCACAATTCCCGTAGAAGTTGGGTTACTTTGTCCACAGGGTAAGATTATTGCCGTAGAACGAGATGAGGAAGTAGCAACCTTAATCAGGCGGAATTGCGATCGCTTCAGTGTACCCAACGTAGATATAATCTTAGGAAGCGCCCCTGAATGCCTCAAGGACTTACCTGCACCACCCAATCGAGTTTGCATTGAAGGTGGCCGCCCAATTAAAGATATTCTGTTTGAAGTGTGGCATTACTTGCCAGACGAAGGCAGAGTTGTAGTAACAGCAGGCAACTTAGAAACCCTTTATACTGTCTCTGAAACCTTTGCTCAGTTACAAGTACGGAATATAGAAGTTGTACAATCGGCTGTCAATCGCCTGGAAACGCGAGGAAATCATCAGACATTTGCTGCTGTCGATCCGATTTTTATCCTCAGTGGCGAAAAGTTAGAGTAAAACTAAAGAGATTTTAGATTTTCGATTCATTCTAAAATCTAAAATCTAAAATCTAAAATTTACAGAACGTCTCATGTCTTGGCCTAGAATACTTAGTGGAATTGTTGCGATCGTCTTAGCTTTAGGAATGATTTTTCTGGGAGGTTGGTATTTCACCCTTTGTTTCTGCATAATCATTTATTTAGGCTTGTTAGAATATTTTCAACTAGTACGAGCCACCGGAATTGCTCCCGCAGGTAAAACTACACTCGCAGTTAGTATAACATTATTGATAATAGCTACAGTTTCTTCTACCCTAGCTGATGCAGTATTACCAGTAGCCGGAACTTTTATCTGTTTCTATCTCTTATTTCAGCCCAAATTAGCCACTATTGCTGATATCTCCACTTCAATTTTGGGACTATTTTACGGTGGTTATTTGCCTAGTTATTGGGTACGCTTACGCTCTCTAGGTCAAGCAGAATGCAGTAACCTACTTTTAGGTGGTTATTGGCCCCAAAATTGGACAAGTATTAAAGATTGGCCTCAAGGACTTACCATTACATTACTCGCCTTTGGTTGTATTTGGGCGGCTGATATTGGCGCTTACTTCATTGGTAAATTCTTTGGCAAAACTAGCTTGTCTCACATTAGCCCGAAAAAAACAGTAGAAGGAGCAGTTTTCGGCGTTAGTGCTAGTGTAGCCGTAGCTGTAGCCGGAGCTTGGTATCTCAATTGGCATTTATGGCCGATCGCAGGAGTCGCTTTAGGTCTTTTAATTGGTATTGCTAGTCTGTTAGGAGATCTCACTGAGTCAATGATGAAACGCGATGCAGGTGTCAAAGACTCAGGTCAACTGATACCAGGACACGGCGGAATTTTAGACCGCGCCGATAGCTACGTTTTCACCGCTCCCTTAGTCTATTATTTTGTTACTCTCCTTTTGCCTTTGTTGCCGAAGTGAGGTGGGGAGATTGGGATGGGGGG